>JAURXW010000091.1 GCA_030654205.1 Bacteriovorax sp. | reverse complement strand
ATTTTTGGGAACAAAAATCACATTTCCAAATTTCAAGGCATTTAAGTGTGCCGACACATACCATTCCAGGACTCATTCAAAGTGCAATGAATCGACTTCGCGCTGAACTTTTAGAAATCGCCGAAATCTATTTTGAAACCTATCCCTCAATTAATAATTACAAGCGTTGGAGAAACTAATTTTATGAATACATTAAAAAAGCAAAAAGCAGAGAAGAAAGAAAAATTGATGTGGGTTGATATCCAAACAGGGGAGACATTTCATGCAGGTGTTGCATTTTATATTGAGGAATTTGGTGAACATCGTTTAGTTCTCGATGCGCCTCGGACAGTGCTTTATCTTAGGCCAAATGAAATTAGGAATGGTCAAATTTTTTATTCAATTTTCGCAATCATTGAAAGTAATGGGAAATTTTCTCATCGAGTGGAAGTTGGGAATGGTTATTCAAGTGATGAAACTGACAACCATATTTATATGAAGCTTGGACGTCATTCTAATCAACGACTCGTTCTTGCAGAAGGAGAATAATTTTTATGAATAAACATACTATTTGGACAGTGGTGTTCGTTGTAGGAGTTATTGCATTTTTTGCATTTTACTCTAACTCCTCATTTGCTCAAGACATGGGGGGGATCGGAGGTGATGCACTTTCACAAAGAGTTAATGGACTCACCAATAAAATTATTGGAACGATTCTGCCAGCGATCAGTATTCTGGGCCTTGTCTACAGTGCAATTTTAGCAGCTAGTGGAGATCAAGGCGCAAAAGGCCGGATGGTTCTTGTGATTATTGCTTCAATTGTGGGCTTTCTCGCTCCAATCGTAATTCGTTGGTTTCAAAGTGCAGTTACTGGTGGGGGATTTTAAATGGAACTTCAAAGATCATTAGTTCATCGTGGTTTAGATATTCGCATGAAGGTCGCTGGCATGGAGGCCATCGATCTCATCGCAACATTGATCTTGGCCGCAGCTCTTAATTTATTTCACCTGCCATCTTTTTTAGTGATTGGTCTTCCTGGGGCAGCACTATTAACGCTTTATTTTGGCAAGCGTAATAAGCCCGATGGATTCTTAATTCATTTGGCCCGTTACTATATTACACCAGGCCACTATTCAGCAGGACAATTATCACAGCAAGGAGAAAGACTTGAATCAAAAATCTATGAAAAATAAATCAGTGGCCCTCGCTGATAAGATTCCATTCTGGCATTTCGATCAAGGGATGATGGTTTACTCTGATGGCTCTCTAGGTGGTGGGTTTAAATTAAGTGGTCTTGATATTGATTGCTTGCCGGTTGAAGACATTAATAATTTTACTCGTCAGATTGAAAATATTTTGATTTCCGCTGAGGAGGGCCTAAGGCTCCAATTATTTTATAGGCTCACGCCAAAGGTCAGCAAATTATTAAAAGAACATGAGGCCATTTCAACTGAGGCTCCTGAAGTTTATAGGCCAGTGGCCGAAGCAAGATTAAATTTTATTAAAGAAAATGAAAGTAAGAATGCTTATTTTGTTCCTGAATATTTTCTATTTGTAAGAAGTCGCGCATTTAATTATCGAAAACAAAAACTATGGGAGTCACCTAAGAAATTTGAAACAGTCACACATGACGAATATCAATCGCATAGAGAGAAATTCACGCGAGCGCTAAAGCAAGTAGAATCCTCTCTAGTGGCAACAAAACTTTCACCACAAAAAATAAGTGAAACAGAGTGGTTTAATCTGTGCTTTGACTATCTCAATTTATCGAGACTTGAAAAGCATGGACGACCAGAACTTAGAGATGAAAAAGAATTATTTTCACCACCTCTATTAGATCAATTAACTTTAAGTGATGTTGAAGTGTTTCGTGATCACTTGCGTGTTGGAGATAGTCTATTCCGTACCATTACGATGAAGACACTTCCAGAAGGAAGTACTTATAGCTCGATGATTGAGGATTTAACGACATCACTACCTTTTCATTTTTGGATTAGTCAGAATATACAAATTCTCGACCAAACGAAAGAACGTGAAAAATTAGAACTCAAGCGGCGCGTGGCCCACTCAATGGCATCGGGAGCGCAAAATGTTAGCGACCTTGAAAGTGAATCAAAACTTTCAGACATTGAAGGACTTTTGCGTGAACTAATGGAAGGAAGTCAAAGGCTAGTTTCAATGGATTTTACGGTGATCATTTGGGGAGCAACAAAGGACGAACTTAATGATAAATCTGATGAAATTCTAAAGGCCTTTCGTTCGATGGGCCAGGCTGAAGGAGTGATTGAAACTCTTCCGTGTTTTGATGTTTTCATCGAAGCGATGCCGTCAACGTGTACTGGTTTAAGATCCCACAAAATGAAAAGTAGTAATGCTGCTCACTTGCTACCGCTTTATGGAAGTTGGCGTGGTAGTCAGAGACCAGTTTGTTTAATTCCAAACCGCGAAAGTGGTCTTTTTTCTTTTGATCCATTTTCAAAAGAACTCCCCAATTGGAATGGGCTAGTTTTTGGAGGAAGTGGATCTGGAAAAAGTTTTACTCTCTGCCAATTAATGTTGATGTTTTATGGACAAAAACCAACACCAAGAATTATTTGGATTGATAACGGCGCAAGTTCGAAAAGACTTCTTGAAGTTTTAGACGGCGAATTCGTAGACATCAATCTTGAAAGTGGAATTCGTATTAATGTTTTTGATTTACCTCCAGGGGAGAAGATTCCATCACCTGCAAAAACAAAACTAATTCTTGCAGTGCTTGAATTGATTTTAAAAGAACCGAATCAGAAGTCACTTGGTAAGCGAGAAAAGGCGATGCTCGAAGAAGCAATCTTTAACTGTTATGAGTTAGCCCCAAGTAAAGTACCGTGCATGTCCGATCTCCGTAAATTGCTTTTAGAGCATCAAGACCCTGAAATGAAAAAGTGTGCACAAATTTTATATTCATGGTGTGGGAGTACTGCTTACGGAAGAATGCTTGATGGTGAAACCACTATCAATCTTTCAAAAGACCTAGTGACAATAGAAGTGCAAGGACTCACAAATCATCCAGATTTGAAAGATATTTTACTGCTACTTCTAACATCTTATATTCAAGATGCCGCCGCCGCTGATCTTGCAAAACCTTATCTTCTAATTTGTGACGAAGCCGAGAGATTTTTTAAAAGTGGAGAGCTGGCCAAGCAATTTATTATTACTTGTTATCGAACTTGGAGAAAATACAACGCTGGGATCTGGTGCTTGTCGCAAAACTATCGTGACTTTTTAGCTGATCCAGAAATTAGAGATGCTTTAATGCCAAACTCAACCAGCGTAATCATTCTTCGTCAGCGAAAAATTGACTGGAAAGATTTTAAGGAAACTTTTGATTTTAATGAAGCTCAAGTAGATGCCATCAAAAGCCTTGAAGTTGTAAAAGGAGCCTATAGTGAATTTTTCTTTTTACAGGATGAAAACCAGACGGTGCTTAGGATGGTTCCAGAACCACTTTCATATTGGATTTGCAGCAGTGATGGGAATGATAAATCTCGGATCAAAGAACTTGAAGAACAACACCCTGAACTTAGCAAAATTGAAATTTTAAAGAAACTTGCTTTTAAAAATGTAAATGAGGAGTCAGCATGATCAATTACGGTAACGAAAAACCTATGCCATCTGAAATGCGAGCGGTAATCCATATTTTTTCTTATGATCGCGAACTAAGAGAAAAGGCACTTCCATATGTAGATATTGAAAAAGAAGTAATCAATTGGTTTGGCATCGGAAGAAATCATTTTTCAAGCGGTCACAGTACCGCAATCATGTGGGCCAGAAGTATTTGGCTGGCGAAAGCACCGCTAAATGACGATCCATTTGAACGAACATTTTCTATGGATTTGGCAATGAGGAAATCTATTCTTGAAGCACTTGCTATCGCATGGGGAGTTGCTTGAAGAGGAAAATTATTGGATGGATGTTTATATTTTTAATGTTGATTCAAAGTACGCCAGTAAGGGCCGACTTTTTTGGTGGAGATCTTCCATTATTAATGCAAATTTTGGCAGAAAATATCAAGCACTATTACCAGCTTCAACAAATGATTGGGCAAGCTAGAAGCACCGAGGATTACTTAAGACTTGTAAATGCAGGCCTTGATAATTCAATGGGACTCTTAACCACGCTTCCGGTGAAAGATGAAAATATTTTAGCTGAACTTCGAAATTTTAAGCAAGCGCTTGGTGTTGTCGAAAATATTTACGGAAATGTTCCTAAAAGTAAGGAGCAAACACTACAGCTTTTAAATGACCAAACAGTGGCCGAATCAATAAGGATGGCAAACTCATTTAAGCAATACTCGCAGGAGCAAGAAGAAAACTCAGTGAGGATCGCCATCCAAAGTAGACAGGCTTCCCCTAAAGGAGCAGCACGGATGCAGGCTGAAACGAGTGCTCAGATTTTAGGAAGTATTTCTCAGCTTATTCGCTTAAATACTCAAATGTTAAAAATGCAAAGTGAACAATTTGCCATGCAAAACAAAAGTAGCAAGGGTGAAGTTGCCAATTTCATGAAAGTAAATGAAGGACTATCAAATGGTTTTAATAATTTCAAACTCGACATGAGTCTTGGAAAATTTTAAGGAGGTGAAATTTGTTTGAACAATTATTTATTCACGCAAAAACCATTCATTCTCAGATGGTTCAGGTTTATTGGATAATGCTTCCGGCCCTTGTAGCTTTTCTTCTAGTTCTTGAGATGCTCAAAGGCCAGGGGCAATCACCAAATGCCAACGAGATTGTAAGACGTACAGTTATTTCAATTTTACTACTTATTTCATTTGGTTTTGTTGTTAATACGATCGCGATGCTAAGTGACGGTATCACTGCAAGAATTGATCAAACCCAAAATCTTTGGGAAACGATCAAGCATATGGGGCCAAATTCTCAAGGCGAATCAGATGGCCTTTTTGATATGAGAGGGCATGTTGTTTATTTCTTCTCAATTGGTGCTTATCTTATTGCGTACATCGGATTTTTTGCTTCAGTAGCGCTTATGAATTTCGTTTGGGCGATTTTGTATGTATGTGCACCACTTATGATCCTTTGTTATATTCCTCCTATCACTGCCGGCATTGTAGGCAATTTATATCGAGGTCTTGTAAGTGTTGCCACTTGGAAAATACTTTGGACGCTGCTCGGTTCATTACTCTTGAAGCTAGCAATTACTCCCAAGGATGCTGGAATTGATAATGTCTTTTTATCAATGGTGATGAATCTTTTAATTGGTGTGTCTATGCTTCTTATTCCACTTTTTACGAAGTCACTTATTGGTGATGGCCTTCAATCGGCTTCAGCAGCATTGGCCACAGCTCCAGGTTTAATGGCAACAAAGGCGCTTACGCTTGCAACTAAAACGATGGGGAAAAAGGCTGGGGCTAGTGTCTTGGGATTTACTGACGCTGCAACTAAACCATTAACAAATCCTATTACAGGACGAGCAAAAATTATGGCGAATCGAATTCGACCACAAATGAATCAATTTTCTAACATGTACTCAGAAATTGGTCTTCCTAAAGAGGCCAAGACATTTAAAACTCAGCAGCAAAAAAGGAGACAATAGTTTGGAATTAAATAAATCAGAGTCAAGTTTTTCAGTTAATCAATTAGTAGCACTCAATCGCTTTTTATACATTTATAAGGGGATCGGTATTGCAGTTACAATCCTGTGCCTTGTCTTAGGATTTACTTGCATCACACTCGCAAATAAAAATCCGATAGTGATTGTTGCAAATGATAATGAATTTTCCTACTACCAAGGTCGCCACACGCAAGTGGAACTTAATGAAAATAACATCAAGCACTTTGTAGAAAAATTTGTGACTAAGTATTACAACTGGAATGAATTAAATCCAGAGGAGATTTTTAAAAACATTGAGCCATTTATAACTGATGGTCTTAAAGAAAATACACTCTCAAATCTTAAAACCAGAAAAGAAAAGGAATTTTTTGGTAAAAAAATCAAGCAAGCAGTCGCTGGTATTTCTGTTCAAGTAACCAAGGAGTCAACAATTGCAATTTTTGATGTCGTACTCCGAGTTGATGACATACCTCTCATCGTTCCAACCCAAGTGGCCCTTCAATTAGTGAAAGGTGTACCGACTGAGTGGAACCCTATGGGGCTTTATGTGAATAATATTACTATCCACGAAGGAAGATAATATATTTAAAAAATTATGGTTGGGTATTTTCTGTATAAGTTTGATCTCTCTTCAAGGATTACAAGCTGGAACTGTTCGCACGGTTTACAGCGACAATGTGACGATAGTGCCTGTGAATTTACGAATGGGGCAATCAACAATTTTAAGATTTATTGAAAAACCAAAAAAAGTGGTGCTTGGAAACTCTAACTATTACTCAGTGGAATTTATTGATAACGATCTTGCTATTCAGCCTTTGGGGACAGTGACCACAAATCTTTTTGTGTATGGGATGAAAAATGTTTATGGATTTATTCTAAAAACGAATCAATCAGAAAGCTATGACGATCTTGTTCAGGTGGACTTGAAAGAGAATAAAGTTAATTCACAGATGAAAATGAGCGTAATGCCATCTCCATTTAAAGAAACTTCAAGACCAAGACTCACATTTCAAGTTGGTAATGAATTAAAAGTTATACTTTCGAGAGTGCAGCGTTTTGATGGAAAAGATTTTTATGTAATCGACTGTCAGCTTGAGAATACTTCAAAGAAAGAAATTGATCTCTCTAAGATTGAAATATTATTAAGCCGTGGAAAGTTAAAACTATCACCTCAAGAATTTCTTTTAAAAGAAACCAAACTGAAATCAGGTGAGTTCACGGGAGCAAGAATTTTTATATCTATCAATAAAAGAGCTGATGTAAATCTTGAAGTTCATTTTAAGGGGACAACAATTAGGCAAATTATTTCAGGACGGTTTTTATGATTAAAAAAATAAAAGCAAAGCTTGGTGCCTTAGTACTTCAAAATGAGGGAGGAAAAAGAATATTAAATAAAAAGCATGCTTCGATTGCAGTAATTATTTTCTCTGCGATTGGTCTTGCTAGTCAACTTTTACCGCCACTTTTAAAAAGTGACATTCCAAAAGGAAGTATTACAAAAAGTGATACCTCTCTAATAAAGGAGAAAAATGAGGCTAAATCACTGCCTTCAACAACAGAGACAAACCGGCAAAATATTGGAGGAGTTACCGATCCACTTCCACCGCAAAAGCCAGTATCAGTTGCGCATCACTTTAAGCCAATTCGATATAAAGGAAAGCAAGTTATTGGCCCGGATGCAAATGCTCAAAAAATTCCTTCTGGTGCTAGTTTCGTCGGAAAACTTCTTACTAGTATCGATACACGATCTCAGCAGAGAGTACATGTGATGTTGCCTTATGGTGGAAGTCACAAGTCAGGTGGTGGCAGCCTTCCTCCTGAAACAATTCTTATGGGCCAATTTAGTTATTCTGGCGAAGGCGAGCGAGTATTTATTTTATTTAACCGTGCTGTATTGCCTGATGGACAAGAGATCGCAATTCAAGCGCAAGCACTCAGTTCAAAAGATTATCGAGTTGGTGTCATTGGAGATTATCACGGTAATAAAGGAAGTCAGATGGCCTCAGTACTTGGGCTTTCAATGGTTAGTGGAATTTCTGAAGTGATGGTTGAAAAACAAGGTTTAGGTCAAAGCTTCAATGTTGCACCAAAATCAACGCTCAAGAATGGAATTTATAATGGAGTCGCAAAAGTAACGGAGACGGAAGCAAACGATCAAGCAACACAGCTTGCCCAAACTCCCAAGTACATCACTATCGATTCAGGTGCAGATATAATCATATCATTAGGAGAAAGTTTTGGAACAAATGAACAATAAGAATAAAGCAACAAGCGGAAGCGATGGACTTGAAAAATTTGGTCTTGCGATCGCAACGATTGTGGGAATTACTTCCATCGTCGCTTGGACAGGACTTAGAAAAATAAAAATTAAGTCGGAGGAGTTCATCTGTTTATTTCCGACGATACTCTTTTCACTTTTTTTAATAAGTTATTCAGACTACGCCTATTTGAGATGGCTGAAAAAAATTTTGCCTACTTATTTTACCAAAAATGTAGTTTTGTTTTTAAGAACGATTCCTAAAGTTTGGCATTTTTCTATTTTGATTATTTTTACTTTGTACACAATTGGGATTCTTCTTGGCTTTAAAGCCTATTTCAGAAGGAGAAAGTTGCAAAAAGATTTGGATACAACTGGTCTTACAAATGCCCAAGGACAGATGCCAAAAGTAATTAGCGAAGTTGAAATTGACGAGAACAGATCAAAAGTTCTTGTTACGGCCAAAGGTATTGGATGTGATCGCTTTGAAGCAAAGAAAGGTGATTTGCAATCTTCTTTTGGACGGATCATAGAGAGCATTAAGGTCTTGTCAGATCAAACTACTTTAGAAATCTTAATGTGCAAAAACGCGCTCCGAAAAATCCTTACATATCATGAAGCTGAAACGGCATTAAAAAATCCATATAATTTTTTAATTGGAGAATCTGCCAATGGTATTTTAGTTGCTGACATTAGAGAGCTTCCACATTTGCTAATTGCTGGGAGTACAGGTGGAGGTAAGAGTGTTTTCTTTCGGCAATTTTTTATGTCGTTGCTAAAGTATTCCTCTCATCTTCAAGTATACTTAATTGATTTGAAACTTGGCATTGAGGTAAAGGAATTTGGTCAAATTCCGAATGTTAGAATTGCTAAAGATGAGATGGAAGCCGTTCAACTTCTTCAGGCCATACGAGATGAGATGCATAAGCGTTTTATTTTTATGGAAAAAATTGGAATCAAAAAAATTGATCCCAAATTGCATAAGCGGGATTTGATTGTGGTCGGAATTGATGAAGCGTCAGTTCTTTTTGGAAAAACTACAGTGAGTAAGGCTAAGTCGGAATTGGTAGCAAGGGCAAGAGAGTTGACAGATGAAATTGCAAAATTAGCAAGGGCAGCGGGAATACATTTAGTTATTGCGACTCAAAAACCGCTGAAGGAATCACTTGATACTAAAACTTTAGAAAATTTGACAGGTAGAATGATTTTTCAAATGTCCACAATTACGGGATCAGTCTCAGCACTAGGAAATAAAAAAGCATACGCACTACCCGAAATCCAAGGTCGAGCAATATGGGCCGGAGGCAACAAGTATATTGAAGTTCAAACACCATTCTTATCAGAAACTCAATTTGATGAAGAATGTAAAGAGCTTGCTGCGAAGATGAAAGAAGATGGACTAAAAAACTTTCAACCGATGATTGAGTATAAAGCACCCAAGACTGAAGGAACAAATCCTGTCGTATCAATGGCCGTATCATCAAGTGAAGCTACGACTTGAGGTCAAAAATTAGGACGGAGTTGACCTCGCGTGATCTTGAAATATTTCAGTTTGTTTTTGAACATAGAGTTGTTTGCCATTTACAACTGGTAGGCAAATTTTTTAAAGGAAGCAGTCGTTCAGTTGGGCATGAGCGATTGAGTAAGGTTACAAAATCAGGATATTTAATTAAATCGTCCACTTATTATAACGGGAAACAGACTATATTTTATTCTTTAACAGATAAAGGATTGAAGTCTTTTTCAGAAAATTTTCGTTACAGGATTACAAATCCAAGTTTCAAAAGTGATTCCATTAGTCATGACTTTGGAATTGTAAATGTTCGAAGGCGGTTAGAAAAAACAAGTATGGTCGTTGAATATGTTTCGGAAAGTGTTTTGCAAAGTTGTATTGAGTTAATCGAGTCTAAAAAGTTTAGAGCATTTTCAATTTTAAATTCGGATGCTGCGTTGGTGATTACGACTGAAAAGGATGAGTATCAGGTAGCCTTTGAGTATGAGGTTAGTGATAAACGAGAATCTCGTTATGGTAAAAAGCTTACAGATTATTACTCCTCTCCAAGTGTCACGGCGGTATTTTATGTTTGTGGAAATACTAAAATTGAAAAATTAATACGCCAAACTGATTTAGAGATTGGACAAAAGTACGAAGCAAAGGTGTTCACTTGTTTAGAAGAAACGATCTACCGACCGATTGATAAGTTACCTTTTGTTAATAGAGACAATGCAACTTTTTATTTGAGTTGAATAGCACATTAGAGTCCGAACAGGCCCC
>JAURXW010000087.1 GCA_030654205.1 Bacteriovorax sp. | reverse complement strand
ACACAAAATTTCTTTAATTTCAATTTATCCTAAAGACCTCTATCCTAAAATTTTTTTTGAAGATAATTTAAAAGAAAAATTCAAAAATTTTCTAAATGACTAATTGTCGGGGCGCTGGGATTCGAACCCAGAAAATCTCACCCTCCCGAAGGGTGCATGTTACCATTACACCACGCCCCGTTAGGTAACCCAATACTTTTTCTTGGTCATTTGGTCTTTTTTTATTTCAATTTTTTCTCTTTCTTTTTTCGCTTCATTGGCTAAGGAACTAAGCTCCTTTTCAGATAATTTCCCTAATTTTCTAACCTCTTTCTCCAAAACTTCTTTCTTATTTTTCTTTGGGTCAGTCAAAACTAAACCTAATAAAACATCCAAAACCCAGCCAATTTTTGGTCCCGGCTTAATATCTAAAGCCATCATCACGTCCTGACCATTTACTTTTAGCATTTTAACCGAGATCGGATCTCGAGAGACCCTTTCAATAACATACTTTAAATGTCTCAACTTATAGGGCTCGGCCTTGGGCACTCCTGAGCCAATTCTATCTGCCATTCTGACTTCTAAAAGTTCATCTATATTTTCCTGTCCTACATTGCGCACCAATCTTCGCACCGAGGCCTCGGTTACTTCATCAACATTATAATAAAAAAGATGATAGCGGACAAGTTTTACGATTTTTTCAATGTCTTTTTTGGAAAATCTAAGGCGGTTCAATATTTGGGCTGTAATCTTAGCGCCAATAACCTCGTGACTATAAAAAGTAGCGTCAGGACCCTCACCTCGCTTAGAACGCGGTTTGCCGATATCATGAAATAAAGCAGTTAGTCGCACATATTTGTTAAAATTTTGCTGAGCAGCATACTTTAAGGAAAGCAAAGAATGTTCGTAGCAGTCGTAAATATGATGTTTGTTCTGGCTTATTTTATAACCTTCTTCCAGCTCTGGTATTATATATTTTAAAAGTCCTAATTTCCTTAAAAGCTCTATGCCGTCTGCTGCTTTTTCTGCCATAATAATTTTTAAAAACTCGTCTCTGATTCTTTCTTTGGAAATTGCCTGAAGCCAAGGCGCATTTTTTTGGATTGCCTCGGCAGTTTTTTGTTCAATCTCAAAGCCCAAAGTAGTAGCAAATCTTACCGCTCTGAGCATTCTTAAAGCATCCTCAGAAAATCGCTCCTCTGGTTTACCCACTGCCCGGATAATTTTATTCTTTAAATCTCTCTGTCCATCAAAAGGATCAATAATCTTGAATCCGAGCGCTATCGCATTTATCGTGAAGTCCCGCCGGGCCAAATCTTCTTCAATTGTTTTCGCCCATTTTACCTCGTCAGGATGTCTTTTATCTGTATACTTTTCTTCGGTTCTATAAGGAGTTACTTCTATTTCCATTTTTCCAATCCGAACAGTTACTGTGCCAAATTTGTTATCCATAAAACTTTTCAAAAATGTCTTTTTAATCTCATCCGGCTTAGCATTGGTAGCAACATCCCAATCCTCTGGCTCCGTGCCTCTTAACAAATCACGCACACAGCCGCCCACCAAATAGGCCTCAACACCTTTTTTTTGAAGTTCGGTAATAACTTTTTTTACTTCTTTGAGTATCGTCATATTTTTATTTTACTTCAAAATTTGATTTTTTTCAATTGTTTTGATAAAATTTAATTACGCCCCCGTAGCTCAACTGGATAGAGCGATGGCCTTCGAAGCCATAGGTTGTAGGCTCAAATCCTACCGGGGGCACAAAAAAAATAGGGCGAGATGACTCCCCCCTACTTTTTTTACTTCTCACACTTACCACAGGTCTTGGCTTCGGGATATATTTTTAGCCGCTCTTCAGAAATTTTCTTTTTACACTTCTCGCACTTTCCATAATTCCCTTTCTTGATTTTTTCCAAGGCCTTGTTGATGCTCTGAATCCGCAGCTCAAGATTATGCTCAAGGGGTAAAAGAGTAATATACTCTTCTACTTGGTCTGCTGCATCTTCTAAAATCTGACTGCCTGTCCCGCCGTTAAATTTCGGATATCTAGTATCCCAATCTCCTTTAAGTTTTTTATCTTCTGTGGCAAACTTCTGAAGATGGTTTTCAATTTCTGATTTTTGTTTCTCTAATTTTTCTTTTAATTCTTTTAAAAGTTTTTTAGTCATAATCTCTTCAGAACTTCCTCCATACTGGCCCAAGAGCTAGTAAATACGAAGTAGTCATTAAAAATAGAATAGCAAATTCCCAAATCGTCTTTGCTTAATGTCTGATATCTAAAATCTGGGCCTTGGTATCCTTTAGTTGCGCTAGCATTTTTAAAATAAGGAGTAAGGGCTTTACCTTCTTTACCTGATAAAATAAAAAGATTTTTAAAATCCTCTTCCATTGTTTTTTCTTGAGAGCTCAATAAATCAGCTAATCCTTCTTGAGTTATTATCTTTATTACTAACCCAAGCCGTTTTCCTTGGGTCTGAGAATAAATAAACAAACTGAAATCATCCCCCAGTTTTTGTTCTAACTCTTCTGAAATTTTAATTGATAAGGCCTGAAAAAAATCTTTTAACCCAAAAAG
>JAURXW010000007.1 GCA_030654205.1 Bacteriovorax sp. | reverse complement strand
ATTTTTTTGCAAAGCTAATGATTGTAGTTTTTCAAGACCGACAACCGATTGATCTACTGCTGTGACTTCATGACCAAGAATCGCAAGATAGACAGCATTTCGACCTTCGCCTTCGGCCAAACATAGTATTTTGGATTTTGGCGGTATTGAACTGGCAACTTGTTTTAAAAAGTCGTTTGGAGCCTCTCCGTAGAAGAATTCTTCACTTTTATAACGATCATTCCACATATTATTCACGATTATCACCTGTTTCTAAGAAGTTTTAAATTCATTATAAAAAGATTGCAAACACATGTCAACTAGTTTACAATATAACGAACTAATGAATTTATGTATTAATTGGGAGTGCTCGTTATGGTAAAAGAAAACAATAAAAGCATGGCCTTATACGAAATGCAGGCAAATATATGCCATGCACTTTCCAACCCTATACGATTATATATTTTAGACTTACTAAGTTCAGAAGAAATGACTAGCTCACAATTATTAGATGTTTTAGAAATTCCCAAAGCTAATTTATCTCAGCATCTTTCAGTTTTAAAAGATGCTGGGATTTTGAAAACTAGAAAGGAGGGGACATTTCAAGTTCTCTCTCTTGCAATTCCTAAAATAAAGGATGCTTGTCAGCTAGTTCGAGGAATTTTATTAGACCGATTAAATGAAGAACAAAAAACAATGAGTGAATTAAAGAAAAATTTAGATAACCAAGTTAATAGTTCAAATAAAATGACTTCTAAAAAAATAGCAAAAAAGGGATAAATAGGAAAACAATGATTAAACAATTAAATCTCATTTTATTAGTTTTAATTAGTGGGCAGGTTCTTGCTAAAGATCGTGAACTTGAAAATCTCATTAAGGCAACTAATGACAATTCACTGGCTCAGAAAGCAGCTACCGAAAATGTAAGTGCTGCCGTGCTTGAAAAAGAGCGAAGTTCAAAGCATTGGCTTCCACAAGTGTATTTAAGTGGCCAATCCTTTATTAGTAATGATCCTGGAACTGCCCTTTTTGGCAAAATGTCACAAAGAGAAATTAAAAGCTCGGATTTTATGGCCGATTCTTTAAATCATCCGGAGACTTCTGTTTATACGAAAGCCGCGATTGGAGTCAATCTTCCCTTATACGAAGGTGGGCAAAAAGTCGCAATGAATAATGCTATGACATTCGCAAGTGAAGCTAAACTTTCTGAAGCAAAAGCAATTCGCAATGAATTTTACACCGAAGTTGTAAAGAATTATGTAATTGGTAAAAATCTTAAAGTTGAAAAAACTGAACTTATTAAAATTAAAATGACACTTGATTCAATAATCTCAAGATATCAAGTTGGTAATAAGGAAAATCAATTAGGATATTCAGGACTTTTGGGACTTAAGAGTTTAAAAAATAAAATCTTTGCTTTATTAAATGAAAATAAATCAAAAAGTTCTGCAACTGAGAAAGCATTAGCTGAATTATCAGGTACCAATGCTATTTTAATTTATCCCGACGAATCGTCAATTTCTAGCTTACTAAAAGAGTATTTAAGTTATTCCGAAAATCAATATGTGGCTTCTCATAAGTTAAAATCTTTTTTTCAAAATGCTAAGAGTGCACAGGAAGTCATCGATGCTGAAAAATCTAGAAATCTTCCGCGAATTGGTTTATTTGGTGAAGGGTATGCTTTTAATGGAGATCGTTCTCTAGGGAAAGGATATACAACTGGAATATATTTAAATTGGAATTTATTTTCTGGGAATGATTACGGAGCAAGTCAAGAAGCTATTCACAAATCAAAAGCTGCACAATATTTTGCAGAAGCAAGTCTTCAAAAAGAAAAAGTTGAATACGTTGGATTAAAAGACGCTCTTGTGGCCATAAATAGCTCACTTGTTCTCCTTGATGAAAGTGAGAAATACCTTGAAGAGCAAACGAAAATTTCCCATAACCTTTTTAAAAATGGATTAATCAATGCCCTTCAATATGTTGAAGTTCTTTCTCGCAGAGTTGATCTTATTAAATCAAAAAGTGACGCTGAAACTCAACTTATAGAAGTCCATTCACAATTAGCAAAAAATACAAATGATTCTAAGTCAGAAGGAGCAAACCTGTGAGCTTAAATATTAAATTAGGTTTTGCGGGAACTCTTGCTCGCATGTTTATTAAGTCTAAATTGACTTTAGTCATAGCCATTACAAGTATACTCATGGGAGTCATGGCCGTTTACCTTACTCCTAAAGAAGAAGAGCCTCAAATTTCAGTGCCTATGATTGATATTCAAACTATGGTTCCAGGACTAGATACTCACGAGATAGAGCGAAAAGTAACTGAGCCAATTGAACGGGCTGTTTGGGGACTTGATGGTGTTGAATATGTCTATTCAGCCAGTCAGCCTCATGGAAGTATGGTTACAGTTCGCTTTAAAGTAGGTGAACCAATTGAGCCGAGCTTGCTTAAAATTCATCATAAACTTATGACGATAAGAAATGAGCTTCCAAGCAACTCAATGCCAAGTGATGTGAAGTCTTATTCAATTGATGATGTTCCATTTTTAATCCTTACTTTTAGTTCTCCTACAATGGATGACTATCAATTAAGACAAAAAGTAGCTCCACTTGCTCGTGAACTTTCAAGCACACCTGATTTAAGTCGTGTTGAACTTCTTGGTGGATTAAAACGCAGTATCAGAATTATTATAGATCCTAAAAAATTAAAAAATCGAGGAGTTGCCTTAGGTTCTGTCGCCATGACTTTGAAAGCGAATAATGCATTTTATCCGGCCGGA
>JAURXW010000135.1 GCA_030654205.1 Bacteriovorax sp. | reverse complement strand
ACAATCGCAATATGCTTTTTGCTTGTTCCATGAACGTATAGGGCCACCGGATGTTTACTTTTTCGGTAGAGAAAACTGAATCCAAAAAGACCAATACAAACAAGTATAAAAAAGAAAAGAATCAACATTGTCGTTAAATGGAATAATGAATCAATCAGGTGTCCATTTGTCGAAATATCGACTGGTGGTTTCATTCTCTCCCAAAGACTCATTTCACTGGCGTTAGCACTAATTACGAAGAATTTGATATAAAGACTGTATAGATTCATTTCAGCAATCCCTTCATTGGAAAGTTAAAGTCGCGTTATGTTATTTGTTATCGTTCTAATATTAATCATAAATTCTAATTTTATCTATTTAAAAAATATCAAAGCTCCAAGAAGCAAGGGTAGATAAAAAAGTGAGCCGTAAAAGTAATTTTTAGCCCACTGACGTTGCAGCGCTATGTCAGGTTTAAGGAAAAATCCCAATCCTGCGTAGATTAAAAATATTGTACTCAAAAAAAATGCTGCACGTGTATATATATAACTGGCATGTGAGAAAAAGGAAGGGAGTAAAGCAGCTCCAAATAGCATTAAGGTAAAAACAAAAATGCCAATTTTAGTAATTTGTAGACCACGTTTTAGATTGGGGTAAACTTTGATATCTGCAGCACCGTAGTCTTCAGCGTGATAAAGAGAAATTGCCAAAAAATGTGGCAATTGCCATATAAAAAGAATCAGGAATAAAGCAACGGCCATGAAATCAATTTTACCTGTGACTGCTGTCCAACCCATAACTGGCGGAAGGGCCCCTGGAATTGCGCCAACGTAAACCGCAAATTCACTTTTTTTCTTCATTGGCGTGTAGGCATACAAATAAAGAGCTGCAGCAATTATGGCCAAAATGCCGGTAAGGGCATTGATAAAAATAATAATTGTTGGGATAGAAACTATTAATAGAATTGCACCAAACCATAAAGCGGTTCCGGGGTCCATTCTTTTTGCTGGTAGAGGACGATCTTTCGTACGGATCATTTTTGCATCACCTTCTCTTTCAATATAACAATTAAGTGTGGCCGCCCCAAGCACAACAAGAGTTATCAAAAATAATGACAGGAGAGCTTTAAAAAAATAAATTTTATCAGGAGCCAGCAGGGTTCCGACTAGAGCTGTTACAATAACCAAGAGAGATAGGCGGGGTTTGGTTAAGTCTACAATATCTGAAAAAAATGAATGCTTGTTACCTAGAAAAAAAGAATTTTCTATATCTTTTAAAAGTAAATTTAGCTTCCAAAGGGCCGCTAAACTCAAAGCCGCTCCAGCGAGATGTAAAGTTGTTGGAACAACAGACAGATTTAGAGCTACTGTGAAAATACCAATTAAAACTTGAAAAGAAATAAAGAGGAATGGCAAAAAACTAGCTATGCGAATTGCTTTAACATTTTTAAAAAAATGGCGAGCACGAATTGAAAAAAATGAAACGACAAGAAAAACAAAGATTGCAAACATACGATGGATCATATGCAATTGAGCTTGAGCAAGACTTGGCCAGAAGGTTAAACCTTGAGTTTCGTAATCCATGCACAAAAGCGAGTTATTAGGGCCTAACCCACAAGCGGCCCCCGCTCCAGCGTGGCGCATGAAAGCTCCCAAAAGAATTTGCATATATAAAAATGCAAGAGACAATAAAATACCGTGCCTAATAATTGGCTTCCAATTCGATTGAATATAATTTTGGGTTTCTAAGCTTATATTATTAAATCGCTCTTTATTACATATCGCTTTAGATCCAGCTTGGTGATGAATATAAATGAGGGTTGCAAAAAAAAGTAAAGATAATCCCAAATGAGAAGTGGAAACTATAGTTGGTAAGCGATAAATAACCGTTATACCACCAAGAGCACCTTGAGCTATAACGAGAAAAAGCGCCAAGCATGAAATTTTAAAAAGATACTTATGTGAAACTGATTTTTTTCTTTCAATAAAAGATAGAACGACAAGACCAATAGTGAAAATTCCCACCAAAGTTGCCAATAGGCGGTGACCATGTTCAATGAGAATTGCACCTTCCATTTTTGGAAAAAAGCTATTGTAGCAAAGAGGCCAATCGGGGCAAGCTAAACTTGACTCGGTATTATGAACGACAGCACCCCAAATGATTAATACAAAAGTTGTGATAATTGCCACAAGTGAAAGATTTTTTACTCGCATATTTTTGCTCATAATTTGCTGTCTATAGGATCATTTTTATACTAAATCTTTCTTGCAAAGTCATACAGATATTGATGATAATTTTAGCTTAGACAAAGTTTTTTAAGGATCTTTTATTTATGCATAAAAATCGCGGTTCAGTTTATTATGGTGATTATCTACAACTTGGGAAATTACTAGATTCACAACTGCCATTGAGCCGAAAATACGCAGACGTTAATAACGGAGAATGTCATGATGAGACACTTTTTATTGTCGTTCATCAAGTTTACGAGCTATGGTTTAAGCAAATCATCCATGACCTCAATTCCATTTTAAAAACATTTAGCCAAACTTTTGTTCCGGAATCTGAACTTTCTTCCGTCGTTCAAAAATTTTCACGAATAAAAAAAATCCAAGGTCTACTCATTGGCCAATTTGATGTTTTAGAAACAATGACACCAATGGATTTTTTAGAATTCAGAGATTTACTTATCCCTGCTTCAGGATTTCAAAGTGCTCAATTTCGAGAAATTGAAATTAAGCTTGGCCTTAATACATCGGATCGCCAACATGTTGACCGTGAATTCTTTTTAGGTCGCCTAAATGAAGTGGATAGAAATAAGTTAATGGAATTAGAATCTGTCCCCTCACTTCTTAAATTAGTAGAAGAATGGCTTGAGCGCGTGCCATTTACTAATATGAAAAATTTTAATTTTTGGGAAGAATACCAAAAATCAGTTGAGGCTATTTTGCATGATGATGAAGTCATCATTGAACAAAACAATGCTCATTTAAGTGAAAAAGCTAAAAATATACAATTAGAAAATCTTGCTCTTACTAGAACTACCTTTAAAAGTTTATTTGATGTAAATGCTCACAATGAACTTATTAAAAATAAAGAACGCACACTTTCGCAAAAGGCAATTTTGAATGCACTTTTCATAATGCTTTATAGAGACGAATCGATGCTTGCCCTGCCTTTCCAAGTGTTAACCGCTATGATGGATATAGACGAAAACTTTACGACCTGGAGATATCGTCATGCACTTTTGGCACAAAGAATGCTGGGAACTAAAATTGGAACTGGTGGATCTTCAGGACATCAATACTTAAAGCGGGCCGCTGATAATAATAGAGTTTTTGTGGATCTCTTTAATTTATCAACATTTCTTATTCCTCGTTCGCGCTTACCCGCCATTCCCACAGATGTAAAAAAACAGTTAAATTTTAATGTATAAAAAATATTACAAAAAATTTCTTGATGCCAACATTGGAATTCAACACTATGCCAGTCATAGCCACCATTATTGGCCTGATGTCACCAGGGAAGCAATGCTTGAATATTGGGACGACTCCGCTCGTTTAGTTGATGACAAATGGAATCATATATTTTCTAATAAAATTCCTGAAACTCAAAAGCTGATTGCAAATATTTTACAACTCTCTAACCCATCGCAAATTGTTTTTGCACCTAATACTCATGAATTCATCTATCGATTATTAAGCTGTTTTGATGTTAGAAAAAAAATTAACGTTTTAACTACTGATTCAGAATTTTATAGTTTTGATCGACAAATTAATCGCATGAGTGAAGATGCTTTAATTGATGTAGAGAAAATTGCAACTTTCCCTTTCGATGATTTCGAAGATCGTTTTATTGAACGTATAAAAAGTAAAAGCTATGATATGATTTTTTTTAGTCACGTTTTTTTTAATTCTGGAATGGTTGTTAAGAATCTCAAAAAAATTATTGATGCAGTAAAAGACAGTCAGACCATGATAGTTATTGATGGATATCATGGCTTCATGGCCCTTCCTACTAATTTGTCTGAAATTGAATCACGCGTTTTTTATCTTAGTGGCTCGTACAAATACGCCCAAGGTGGCGAGGGATGTTGTTTTTTACATGTTCCACAAAACTCAAGCTATAGACCAATTTATACTGGTTGGTTTGCAGGTCTTGATGAATTATCAAATATTTCAAATACCGTCAGTTATCCTAATAGTGGTTTAAGATTTGCGGGTTCCACTATGGATTTTGCCGCCCTTTATCGGCTGAATGCTGTTTTAAATTTATTTCAATCTGAAAATTTATCAGTTGAAAAAATTCATACCCATATTCAACAATTACAACATAACTTCCGCGACCACTTATTAAGTATTGATCATCACTATTTGACTGAAAAAAATATAATTTCTGTGGATTATAATCATCATGGTCATTTTTTAACTTTTGCGATGCCTAGTCCTATTCACGCTAAAAATCTTCATGATGAACTTAAGGGACATAAAATTATTACAGATTTTAGGGGCAATAAGCTTCGATTTGGTTTCGGGATTTATCAAAACGATGTTATTGATTTAAGTGCAATGAAGTTAACTGCTAAAAAATCTTAAAGATTAAACCATCTTAAAATAACAAATATCAACACTCCGGTTACAGAAACATATAACCAGATAGGAAAAGTGATTCTTGCAAATTTTTTGTGACGAACAAATTTTTTCGCAAGCGCTAAGTACAATGTTGAAAGTATAAGTGGGACTTGAACGATTGATAATAAAATATGTGAGATTAAAATTCCAAAGTAGATTGGTCGGATAGCTCCTGTTGCTACAAACTTCGTATCCCCGTGATAATGGTGATATGTAATATAACTGATAAGAAACAATGCCGAAGTTCCTGTGGCCGCAAACATAGATTTTTTATGCCAAGAAATCTTATTCTGTTTTATAAAAGTTAAGCCGGTAATTAGAAAAATTGAAGTTAAACTGTTAAGAAAAGCATTAAGGGAAGGCAATAAACCAACCCATGATATTTCACCAGTAAGATCTGCTGCCGGCTTGAAATAAATAAGCCAAACTAGAAACGATATAACTGAAAAACTTAAAATGCCGATAATAATAAAAATATTTTTATCGTTTGAAACTTCATAATCTGAATTATTTAAATTCATTATTTTGGCAGCTGATTGTTTATATTTTTATATTTCATGAATGTTTTAAATAAATAAAACATTGGAAAATAGATTAATAATATAAATGCACCAATAACATAGATATAGTATTTATCTCTTGGATCTTGACCAGCACACATCGGGCAAGCCAAAAGCTCACCCGAAGCAATAAAGCTTAAAAATAAAATTGTTGCTATTTTTTTTGACATAAATTAATTAACGACACTATAAAAGATAAACAAAAGTAAAAACAAGAATCCAAACTAAGTCGACAAAGTGCCAAAACAATCCCGCAATTTCTAACATATTGTAATCGCCGTTATCAAAGTCTCCTCTACGCGCATGAATATACATGACAATTAAATAGATAACTCCCGACAATACGTGAAGACCGTGAAATCCAGTGATAGAGAAAAAAGTAGAAGCAAACAAACTTGAGCCATGGGCATATGAGTTAAAACTCATCCCCATATGGCCAATCAAGTGTGAGTATTCATACATTTGAATACTTAAAAAAGAAGCTCCACCAAATATTGTAAAGAGAAGCCAGTTTAGCATCGCTTTTCTATTTCTTTGCTTACAAGCATCGATGGTTAAAACCATTGATACCGAGCTACAAATTAAAAGAAATGTCATAAAACCAGATAGCTCAACACCGCCTAATGCTTTGGCCGGTTCAGGCCAATTCGCTGAAGTAGCTCTCAAAACTGCATACGCAATCAAGAAACCAGAAAAAGACATGGCATCTGTTACTAGAAATAACCACATTCCTATTTTTCCAGGACTCGCCTTTCCAAATTGTGTGTCGTTATATTCTACTGGTGCATGCTCTGCGTGGGCGTGACCCATAATCTACTCCTTAATACTTATTTCTTTCCTAATTCAATTACATATTTTGTAAGTGCATTAATTTGTTTTTCTGCATTTCCTTCAAAAATACTTGGATCAATTGGAGCTTTTCCATCATCACCAAAGAAGCTTGGCATTACTGTTCCTGGTAAAATTAATTGTGGGTTTTTCAGCCACAGCCTAATCCATGATGGTCGAAGACGTTTATTGGACACGTGCAGATTTGGCGCCAGAGGTGTATCTTTAGTAAATCCAATTGAGTGACATGAAACACAGTTATAAGAATTCCAAAGTTTCAATGCACCTTCTTTTTCACCTGGCTCCCAAGTAACTTCCATTTCTGGTTCTTCAAAAGTTCCTTGCTTGGAGCCTTGTTGGAATCCAGCAACTAATTTATTTTTTTCTTCAAGAGAAAGATTGAACGACGGCATTCTAATTTGAAGCCATGGTCTAATAGGTTCTACATTTCCGAAGAAGTGATAGAGCCAATTTGTCTGAACTCGGTGACCTTCATTAACTAAACGAGGCGGACCTTGATTTATATCATCTGCATAAGCGCGAAGAATATCTCCTCTTAATCCATCAATTTGATGGCAGCCCATACAATTATATTTGCCCGCAACTTTCATTGCTTCATTGTAAAGAGCTTCTCCTGCATCCATTCTCTTCATTCCCGCAAGAGGAACGACATCCGAAACTTGTCCAAGCAGGACTACGGTGATTTTTTTGGCTTCTGCTTCATTCATGTAGAAGTTTGGCATTTTATTTAAGTCTTTGAAGACTTTATCGATTCCTTCATCCCATCGACTAGGTCGTTGAAGATGTGCTGTAATCCATGCATCTCTTTGAGCTGGGATTTGATGTTGTAATCCAAAACCAAATTGCGTGATTGGCTTAGATCCTTCTTTCGTTAAATTTGGTCCAATACCTTCATATCCGTCAAAGCCCTCGAGGTTGTGACAAGAATAACAACCATATTTACCAATTGATCTTTTTCCAAGATCAAGAGTTTTTTCACGATCTCCCATTTTTGCCACTTTAGCGACAGCTGAATCATGAGTATCAAATGTTGAATTATAATCGGCCAATAACTCATCTCGTGCTTTAGGATCTAATTTGGCAAACTTTAAACCTTCGAAACTTTTATTTCGAAGAGATAATAAATAAG
>JAURXW010000084.1 GCA_030654205.1 Bacteriovorax sp. | reverse complement strand
ATATACTTAAAAAAATATATATAAAAATTGAATTTTTCTTTTAGCACAAATTATAGTTGAATTCTTCTACTTAGATTTAGATGGTCAATAAAAAATTGGAGTCTTAATGAAAAAAATTCTTATCGTATGTTCGAGCGCAGACACACTTGAACTAAAAAATAATAAAAATGTTCCAACAGGATATTACTTGGATGAACTTGCTGTACCGGCATTGCACTTTATACATTCAGGTTACGAGGTAGTGATAGCAACTCCGAATGGAAAAAAGCCAGTCATGGATGATAAATCTAATAGTCTTAGTTATTTTAGTGGTGACAAGGCCCTACACAGTGCCTCTGTGAAGTTTGTAGTCACTCATCCCAGTATGCAAAAACCAAAAACGCTAAAAGAGGTGGCAGATCATACAAAAGACTATGTTGCGATGTATGTTCCCGGTGGGCATGCTCCAATAACAGACTTAATGGAAGATCAAGATTTAGGGAAAATACTACGCGACTTTCACAGTAAAAATAAAATCACTGCATTTCTTTGCCATGGACCGATTGCTACATTGGCCGCGAATAAAAAAGCAAAACAATATAAAAAAGCGCTCATGGAAGGAAGGGAGCAAGGGGCAGTAGAGTTGGCAGCGGATTGGCAATATTCTGGATACCGTATGACAATTTTTTCAAATGAAGAAGAAAAAATTGCAGAAATCGATCTTTTAGG
The DNA here is from genome assembly GCA_030654205.1 of Bacteriovorax sp. Lineage (GTDB taxonomy): Bacteria > Bdellovibrionota > Bacteriovoracia > Bacteriovoracales > Bacteriovoracaceae > Bacteriovorax. The sequence continues at coordinate 5,101 of JAURXW010000084.1, read as the reverse complement.
TGAGCTTCCTTTTTATTGTGCTGATGCACTCAAGACAGCAGGAGCTTTGATAGAGAATGCCCCTGCATGGAACCCTTTGGTTATTCAAGACCGTGAACTTATCACTGGGCAAAATCCTTCTTCGGATCTAGAACTTGCAACCATGGTTGTGAAGGCAATCGCAGAAAAACGAGCTCATAACGTTAACGAAGTAGGGATGTCAGTTTAATTAATTATTAGTTGCCCCATCGTTGATTTGTCTTGAGTACACTTGCAGATATTTTTCTGCCTTTTTTGACGCTCCAGAAAGTTCATTTTCTTTTAATTCATTAAAGATCTTTCTTTCAAGAGCACTCCATATCTGAATATTTGTTTCAGTTGGATTTCTTAATATATTAAAAAGTTTAATATCAATGCCACCTGCACCTCTTATAATACCTTCCATGAAGGCCACTTTATATGATTGTAATGAATTTATTTTTTTTCCATTAATAGTTATTTTTCCTGATTCATCTCTTTCTACGCCTGAAAACACAATACTATTATTAAGTTTTGCCTGAATCCCAATCAAGCTCCTTAACCAGATACCTTTAACTTCAGCGGTGTATACTTTCCATCCTCCAAAATCTTTTAAATTAAAAATTCGAGGAATAGAATTATAGAGATCTAGCCTGGTAAATACACCTGAGGGAAAGTTTTCACTGTTCATCGAAGGAGAGTGAATTGATATATCTGAATTAGTTGATTCTCTAAGAGTGTCTGCGATATAAACTCCCCATTTAACCATTCCATTTTTATCGTTAAAATTTAGAAGTGATATTCCCAAAATTTCATTTAGTTTTTCTTTGCCAAAATCATTTTCCAAATCAGTTTGAGCCTCGCTTACGAGATTTGCAATTTCTACGTCAGTAGTTTTGTTTACAACAGGAATAAGTTCATACTTTAAAATTTTGAGAGGCTTTCCTTTTTCAATATCAACCAATATTCGACCAAGATATTCAGTATGCATTCCAGCTTGAACAACGGGAATGCTTTTGCCGTTGGTATTCTTTTCATAAACAGGTTCAAAAAGAGCATCATGAGAGTGGCCACCTACAATTAAATCAATTTGACTTGAATGTTTTGCCAAATTTAAATCACTTAAAACTCCGATATGAGTAAGTGCAATAATGACGTCATTTCCTCTTTTTTTAAGTTCATCCTCATAAAAAAGAGCAGTCTTTACTGGATCTGTAATCTCGCAATTATTTAAGCTCCACTTATATAAAGGCTCATTTGTGGTTAAACCTAAAACACCAATTTTTATTCCATCAACATTCAATTCTGCATAAGGTTTAATTTTTCTTTTTAGGTTTTTAAATTTATCGTTGATAACAATATTCGCAGCAACAAATGAAAACTTTAAATCTATAGAACCCAATAGTTCATCGAATTTGTCAGATCCCATCAGGTAGTCATGATTGCCAAGAGCGCCAACGTCATAGCCCGTCTCATTATGAACTTGAAAGGTTTTTTTTCCTTCTTCAGCTAAATAATAGATATTCCCTTCAAGGAAATCTCCAGCATCAAGCACAATTGATTTAATATTATTTTGCGAAGCCTCTTCTTTGTATTGGTCTATAAGCGCCTTCATTCTGGCCATTCCACCTTGCTCAAGATTATGTGTGGAATGAGCTAAAAAGGAATGAGTATCATTTGTATGAAGTATTTGAATGACTTTAGCATTTAGAGAAAAACTTACAAAATAAACCAATGCTATTATAGTGCTATAAAATAATTTCATATATCCTGCTTTGTTTTAAAATTTCCAACCAATATTGAATTCAGCACTAACTGTTTTGTCGTAATTTTTGTACTTGTTTCCGGACACATCTCTGAGTTCAAGGTTTGGTTGATTGGTCATCAATGCTCCCAAATTCGCATTAAAGCTGCTCCAGAACCAGTGATACCCAACACCACCAGAAATATCTGTTTCTTTTAATTTGCCGGTGTATTTGATTGCATTTTTTGTGATGCTGACTTCATAATGTTTCATTTTTGTTGCTGCGGCCACTATGTACCAGGAGTCGTTTACAAAAGCTGGTTGAAAATAAATGCGAGAGATAACTCCATAAGAATCACCGGCAATTTGTGTGTTACTAATTTTTATACGGCCAGAAGCGCCGGTGAGTCCAATCGTCATATGATCAAAAATTTTATAAGAATACTCTAGACTAGATAGTCCAAGCATCGATCCAATTGGATTATTTGAAAGGTTATGGCGATCATTTTCAGCAAAGGCCATGCTTTGAAAGCTAAGAGCTAGAGTTAAGGACACTAATAGATTTTTTGAAAGTTTTTTCATATTTCCTCCTGTTTTATTAAGATGCTTAGTTGCTTGTGAGCAATCCTTTAGGCTATCATGCTTACACTGTAAGCTTACGCCGTAAGTTTGTCAAGCGTTAAGAATTAAGCCTGTAATAATTGAGCGAATAATGTTAGAGTACAAACATGAATAAAGTCCATCGTTCTAATAACTTAGCTATTCGTATCCCTCTCACTCGTGAGAGAATTCTGCTGGCGGCATCGGAATTGGCGGATAAAAATGGGCTTGCCTCAGTATCCATGAGGCAGGTGGCCCAAAGCCTTGGAGTAGAGGCCATGTCGCTCTATAAATACGTATCAAGTAAGGATGATCTTTTGGATGGCCTTGTTGAGATCGTTGCCTTTCAGATGGATGTTCCTGCTTTGGATAGTGGGTGGAAAGAGGCAATGCTCTTGCGGTCACATTCCGAGCGTAGAATTCTTAATCTTCATCCTTGGGCCACAAGTCTCTTTGAGTCGAGGTCTGGTACAGGGCCCACAAGACTTAGTCATCAAGAACGATTAATAGGAATTATTCGCAGGGCCGGCTTTTCAATTGAGCTTGGTTATAATTTGATAGTTGCGGTTAATAGCTTCGTTTATGGTTTCGTGATTCAAGAACAAACTTGGTATGCCTCTCCAGAAGACAGACCAAGGGCCGTTAGTCAATCTAGGCCTACGATAACGAATGATGAATATCCATATGTGTATGAAATGATGACTTTCATCATGGCAAAAATTGGTGAGAATGCTGAATTTGGAAGTCGTACAGAGGCTGGGTATGTTGCAAATTTTGAATTCGGCCTCAAACTAATTCTCGATGGTTTTGAAAGAACCATGCAAAAAAAATAAAGTTTTTATAATGCAGCTTCTTTTAAATCTAATTCATAGTCAGCTTGAGCATTTGAATCTGAAGTAAAAGAAGATTTAATACCACAAAATACTTTGCCAGCATCTAGTACTCTTTGCTCTTCTCTTTTAAATTCGAGATACGGTACAAAATTTCCATATGATTTAGTAAAAAAACTTTGATCGTCTATTTTATAGGAATAGACCTGACTCATTTGGGGTTTGTTACTATCGATGAATCCAATATCAAAACCACTAGGCATTTTTTTAATACCAACTACTAACCAGGCGTGGCTTGTAATTCCTTTTATCTGAAGTTTTTCATAAGCAATTTTTTTCTTTACTGATACGTAGTCAAAAAGCTCACTCATCATTTTTTGCATTTCACTGACCGCTACACTTGAGTGACCTTTTAGGCCATCAATCCAGCCTCCAAGAACAACTCCATCATACAACTGCCAATCATTTAATTCATTCTGAATGAGTTTTTGGTTTTCAGTTGTGAACTCTGCTAGGTTGGCATAACCAGGAATGATTACAACGCTACTACCTAGGCGAATTTGATGAATAATTAATTGTAGTTCTTGAATTGATTTAGGTTTTTCTAAATCAGGGCGAAATAGAGAAAGATAAAATATATTTCTTTGAAAGCGTGAATGCCACCAACAAACACCACCATTAAATATTCCACCATCGTTTCTAAAAGACATAAGATTCTCTGGCTCAGTACTTAAGTCTTGAATAATTTCTTGGTCTTGTTGACGTACACCAAATCGCGCACAGTATTCAGCATTACTTTGCGGAAGTGCAGCGGCGAAAGATTGAATGGTCATACAGTAAAATATAAATAAAGTTATTTTTTTCATCTTCTTATTTTGTGAAAAGGATGTCGAGTAGACCACTAAAATAAACTATCAGGAGAAAAACGCTCGGGTATGTAGAATATGTGTAATAGATTACACATATTCTACACCTAGGCCTCAAGATAAAATGGATATATAGATTTATTCTTTATTAGTAATAACTCTCGTTCCGTTTTAACAAAGAGAAGTAAATGAAGTTTTTTTTACATACATTCAGTTCAAAAATTATTTTAATAAGTTTTATCTCATTCACTAGTTGTGCGAATGCGCCTCAACAAATTGCTGAGGAAAAGCACAGAGTATCAACAATAGAAGAAGCAAGAGGTAGCACCGTGACAGCAGCAGTGGCCATGAAAGCTGAATCCAGTGATTTTGTAGAAATTCAATTTAATAAGGGAAGCTCACTCCTAACAGAAGATTCTAAATCGGCTTTGAAGTCATTAATTAATGATAAAAATTTTGAAGGAAAAATTGATAAATTATTAGTACTGTCATGGTCTGATGAAGAATATCCTTCCAAAAATTTAAAAACAATTCCAAAAGTTCAACGGGAGCTAGCTGAAGATAGAAATAAATCTATTAAGCAGTATTTAACCAAGTTAAAAAATATATCCATCAGTACTTTTAACATGGCAGAAAGACCAAATATTATTTCTAAATTATTTCAATCTACTGATAGTAAGCTTAAAAATGCTTTATTAAATGCAGGCCTTCCAACGAGCGAGGATCCAAATAAATATGCAGGAAAAGCCTCGCACTCAGTTATACTTTTGAAAACAAAATCGGCCCAACTGCCTGTCAAGGGTGGAGAGCTCAATCATTTATTACGACTTCCTCTTTAAGAAGTTAGTCACGCTAAAGTTGATCTAGACGGATTTTTAATAAGTTTTCCAAAGTCTCTATAGTTGGTAATGCCCAGCGATTGCTGTTACATTTGGTTTTTGCTGGTTTAAAAAAATGAAATTTATTATCAGTAGGTTCTTGTAATAATTCTGGGCAATCTCCAAATTCCAAAATTGAAGCTATTCCAGAAAGGATCCATTCTTCATTTTTTGTTTTACAAAAAA
>JAURXW010000104.1 GCA_030654205.1 Bacteriovorax sp. | reverse complement strand
GAGAAGGTAAAGTTTGTACTATCCCTGAAGGCTTTATCGCGGCGGCACTGTTTGCGGTAACTGGTGAAACCTATCAAGTCGTTGAAGACTCTTGTATGAATGAAGAAAAGCAGTATTGCCGCTTTATAATTTCTAAAAATTCAAAAAATATAATTAAACCACTTCTACTAAATAGTGTTGAAATGCAATCTCTCGATGATTTGGACGCTGATTCTAATATAAACAAACAAGCAATTGTAGATGCAGTCGTCACACTTCCAATCTTTGGCAACGAAGATGGATTAATTCCTATGTTCAATGTGTATTTGGCCAATACTCCACAGACTTTTTATAACTTAGTATGCAGCAGATATCTTGAAGAAATGACGAAGGTAGACCGAGGAACTGTCGCCAAATTAAGCTTAATGAGAGATGCAGAGTTTTGTGCCATGAATACCTTTTCTGGTATTTTAAATTCAGATGAATGGCAGGCCCTAATTAAACCAATGGTAAAAGTTCAAAGTGATAATGTATTTGGTTTAATTGCAGTTGCCAATGCACTGGGATGGGGAAGGATTTTTATTAGAGAACATATTCAAGGGCTGATATTAAACTTAAGGGTACTAAATGGTTATGAATCTTTTGGATATTTAGAATTAAATACTGGGGCTGCAAAAGAGGCCAAGTGTTTTATGATGGCCGGAATTAGTTCTGGAGTAATGGCCTTAATATATCAAAAAGGAAATTTCGATGAACGATTGGGGTCGTTTCATACAAATGAAACAAGTTGTATGTGTCGTGAAGATCATCATTGCGAATTTCAAACAATAAAAAATAAATAAATAAACATGGAATTATATAATGATGGTTTTAATTGAATTAAACCCAAGTTTAAAAATTATAAACGTAGAGGCTAATCATTCAGAGCTTTTTGAATTAATGGTTTCGGATTTAATTGGTTTAGATTTTACAATAGTTTTAGAGAAAATAAATACTAATATTGTGATTTTGTTTTATGATTGGGCCAATCAAGAAAAAAAATCGCTACATTTTACCTATGAATATTTATTACATTCGGGTGAGTGTTTAACAATAGATGCTTTTAGAATGCATGATAAGTTTTGCCTTTTTGTAACAGTAAATTCAAAGCTTGATGTAAAAACAACATTCGAAAAAAAATTTAAATCTTTACTGATGGATCATTTTTCTGGCGGTGTCCTCTTCTTAGATACCAATGGACTTGTTTTAGATTGCACTGAAGGAACTCTTCATTTGTTCAAACTAAAAAATATGAACAAAGTCCAATTAACCAGAGAAGCAATAATTGATAAATCATTTTTAAACTTATTAGAAATTAATAATCAGCTTGAAATTACAGGTATCATGAAAAGCATGATGGAGAAATCTAAAGATGAATTCAACGGAGTTTTATCAGAGGATATAAATATACACGATAAGGTTTGCCAGTTTTTTATAGCTTCTCTGTATCTCCAAAATCAACATATTGGTTATTATATATTTGCTCATGATCTAACAATATTACGCGAAAAAGATAAATTAATTGAAAGCCAACTGGCTTCCTTAACATCTGCTTCGAAGCTTGCGGCTTTGGGGGCCATGGCGGGTGGAATAGCCCATGAAATTAATAATCCAATTACAATTATAAATTCGAATGCAAGATTGATACGGAAATATATTGAAAAAGGTATAGTTGATCCAGTTAAGATTTATAAAGCCTGCGACGATATTGATAAAACAGTAGAACGCATTTCAAAAATAATTTCAGGTTTGCGAACAGTTTCTAGAGATTCCTCTGATGAGGAGTTGGCCCCCTGCAAGTTATTGAGCGTCTTTGAGGATGTTTTAGCATTATCTGATGAAAAATTTAAAACAAATAAAATTGCAATAGACATTGATTTAAATAATGAAACTTTTCAAACAATCATTCCCTGTAGAAGAGTTCAACTTTCTCAAGTCTTTTTAAATTTATTAGGAAATTCTTTCGATGCAATTGAATTTCTCGAAGAACGTTGGGTAAAAATTAACTGCATTTTAATTGAAGATAATATAGTAATACGTTTCATTGATTCTGGACTAGGAATAGATAAAGAAATTCAAGATAAAATTTTAAACCCTTTTTTTACAACCAAAGAAATTGGAAAAGGGACTGGCCTTGGGCTAAGTTTGTCCTATTCTTTTATTAAAAGTCACAACGGTACTCTTGAGATTGATAATAACTCCAAGAACACATGTTTTATGATTACACTACCAACCAAGGGAGATTCTCGTGCGTAACAGAAGCGAAGTTGTTGTACTGCTAATTGATGATGAAGAGGGGATACGCGAAAGTTTGACCATCAATCTAGAGTTAGATGGCTTTAAAATTCTGAGTGCTTCTGGTGGAAATGATGCGATTGAAATCTTAAAAAATAATAAAATAGATTTTATTATTTCTGATGTTCGTATGCCAAAAGGGGACGGGGTTTCACTTTTAAAATACGTTAAGGAGCATTATCCAGAACTTCCTCATGTCGTATTAATAAGTGGTTTTGCAGAAATCAATGCTAAGGAAGCAAAATCTCTTGGGGCCATTGACTTGCTCTTAAAGCCTGCCAGCATTGATTATTTAATTGAACTTATCAAAACTCACTGCTTATGTGATTAAGCAGCGCTCAAATGGTCAAAATGCACTAGGGAATATATAATAATTGGCCCCACTTTTTTTATGTTTTATTTAGTTAGAGTCGCTTTGCTACTTGCGGATTTATAAATTCGCTAGGTTCTATCTAATATTTGGCTTATTCATCAATTCAAAACATGGCACAACTCTGGCAGTTAACCTGTTCAAGAAGAACCTCAGGAAGAGGTCTTTAACGAAAAAGGATTTTTCGTTTTGAACACTCAAGGAATGAAAAAGTTTATTAATAAAAAGGAGAGTAGATCATGGAGCGCAAACTTTTAGAACAATTTGAAAATCTTTTCCTAGAGCTTAAGAAAAACACTCTCAATGATATGAAGCTTGAAGACAAAAGTTTTTGTTGGGAAAAAGGCGATGAAGTGGATCTTTGCCAAGAAGAACGTGA
>JAURXW010000092.1 GCA_030654205.1 Bacteriovorax sp. | reverse complement strand
GATTATTGAGCAATCGGGAGGTAAAATATCCTTTATTTCTAAACAAAACAAAGGCACTGTTTTCACAGTTTCACTGCCACTATCTGGAATGAAGAAGAAAGAAGGTGCTAAACAATTAGGAAGTTAAAATATAAAAAATATGATAAAAAAAGAAAAAATTGTTTTGGTTGTTGAGGATGAAGTAGCTTTACAACAAGCGATTAAATTAAAACTAGAAAAAGAGGGAATTAAAGCTTATACGGCGCAAAGAGTAGCAGAAGCTATAAAAATACTAAAAAAATTAAAAACTGTGGATGTAGTTTGGCTTGATCATTATTTATTAGGAAAAGAGAATGGACTAGACTTTGTAGTTAAGTTAAAAAGTGTTGAGGAGTGGAAAAAAATTCCGATTTTTGTAGTATCTAATACCGCCACCCATGACAAAATTGATAGCTATCTAAAACTGGGTGTCCATAAATATTACACAAAATCGAATTTAAAATTAGATAGTATTTTAAAAGAGATAGTTGGATTGAAATGTTAACTCGCTTAAGTAATAAATATAAAATTTATGAAAAATGAGAAAAAGGTTTTGATTATTGAAGATGAGCCATCGTTACTCCGTGCGCTAAAAGATAAATTAGAGAGGAACGGATTGTCGGTTTTTTATGCAGTCAATGGTGATGAGGGTTTAAGGATGGTAAAAAAAGAAAAACCCAATTTAGTTTTACTTGATTTGATATTGCCAAAAATGACTGGCGAAACAGTTTTAAAGAGGATGAAAGAGGATAAGAATTTACAAAATATTCCAGTTGTGGTTTTGTCTGCCAAGGCTGATGAGGCGACGGTCGTGAATTGTTTGAATAATCTAGGAGCATCAGATTATATGGTCAAGTCTGATTTTACTTTAGAGCAGGTTCTTGATAAAATAAATAAGTATGTTAATTAGATATTAGGCGCTAGGCTTTAGGCTTTAGCACTTATTCGAAAAAATATGGATAAAGCAAAAACAATTTTAGTGATTGAGGATGACACTGTCTTATTGGCAGCACTTGAAGAGAGATTAAAGGAGGATTTTTTAGTGGTTACGGCTCGAACTGGAGAAGGGGGGCTAGCTTCGATTAAGGTTAAAAAGCCAGATTTGGTGTTATTGGACCTAATGTTACCGGAAATGTCAGGCGAGCAGGTTTTAAAAGAGATGAAAGAGCAAAGTGCGACCAAGGACATTCCTGTAATAGTGTTGTCAGCCAAGGGTGATGATGCGACAGTGATTAATTGTCTCAACTGCCTAGGGGCGACCGATTACTTGGTGAAGTCTCATTTCAGTCTGGATGAGGTGGTTAAAAAGATTGAGAGAAATTTGTAATTTAAAACAATAAAGTTTGGTGTTTTGCTTAGACTTTATTGTTTTTATTTAGAGACAAGAGTATGTTGGAAAAATATTTGGCAGAATTCAAGGATAAAAAAGAGCTATATTTGCGCATAAAAGTTCGACCAGGTGCGGCCAAGAGTGAAGTGAAGGAGATATTGGAAGACGAGACGATTAAAATCGCAATTTCCGCTCCACCTGAAAAAGGCAAGGCCAATGAAGAGCTGATAAGATTTTTAGCAAAAACATTTGACGTAAATAAAAATAATGTTAAGATAATCAGCGGAAAGAGCGAAAAGGTGAAATTGGTAAAAATTATTTCATAATATATGGCGATTAAAAAAGTGGTTCCTAACCATGTGGCGTTTCTGACGGGGGGTAATGAGAGTTGGGCGATTGAAAGAAATCTTTCAATTTTAGATGGTCACAAGAAAGGATATGAAAAAATTAAAATAATGCCAAGCTGGCTATTTAGTCGAGGGGTTAAAGTCGTCTCGGTTTTGGCTTTTTCTTCAGACGATTGGAAACGACCGCCGGAAGAAGTGAACTCATTGATGAAATTTCTCAAGCAACTTTTTTGTGAAAATCTGGAAGAATTCAAGAGAAATGATTGGCGTATTGTTATGACCGGAAAAATTGATGAATTACCCGGTGATTTGCCAGAAGTGTGTGCCGAAACTCAACGGGAAACTCAGGATGGGAAAAAGGGAATTTTGAATATTTGTATAAACTATAACGGACGAGAAGAAATTTTGCAGGCGATAAAAAAGATGATTGCCAATAATCTTCAAGCAGAACAGATTCATGAGGGGATTATTCGAAAATATTTGTATAACAGCGGAATCGACGATCCGAATTTAATCATAGGCTTTGGCGGAGTACAAAATTTATTAGGTTTTCAGCTCTGGCAAGCAGAAAAAAGTGAAATCATTTTTTTAAAAAAAGACTGGCCAGACTTTGAGCCACTGGATGTAGAGAATTTTATCGAAGAATTTTCTAAACGAAGAAATGAGCAAGAAGAAGGACAAGAATAGACATACGAGGTTGGGATATCTCGTATGTTTTTTAATTGTTGAGATGTGGGAAATAAAACGTTATAAATTTCTAAATTATAAATTATAATTTCTAAACTATTATTTTAGGTAGTATTTTTAATTTTAATCGTTAAGCATTTAATTAGAAATTATAATTTAGAAATTAGAAATTAAAACCCTTATCTATCCACAAGCGATCCGGTCCCTACGGAAGGGACCGTATCGCTACGTTCGCCTATTTTAGTTGTTGTGTGATATCTGAAATGTGATTCATGATCCATGATCTATGATTCATGAGAATTGACTTTCGTCATTTGTTCGTATAAAATAAAAATATAAATTAAAAATATGAATAATCAAAATAAAACCAATCCACTCGCTGACAGAATGCGACCAGAA
>JAURXW010000072.1 GCA_030654205.1 Bacteriovorax sp. | reverse complement strand
CCGAAGCATTAGATTTAAAAAATGACTTTAGTACTGTGACTGAGCTCTCAAAAAGATATAAAAATAGCACTACAGCAACATTGCGTAGGTATGTAGAACATTCTTATGATTCACCAATGATTGGACTTGTGCACACACCATACTGGCTTGATAAGCCAGAAGACCAGATCACTAGATGTAGACATTACATAAAATCACCTTTGTTTTCTGGTAAATTCTCCAATGTCCAATCGAACTATCTTATTAACGAAGTCGAAAGAATAAATTATAAAGCGAGGGGAGGTCCAGTTGGCGAGGGAGAATTTTCACTTCTCGATGATAATGGTCAATTGCATACCTTTAATTCATTCAGCTTTTTTAATAGTTATTATATTTTAACGTTGATTAAATACAGACAGCATTCGATACAGATAATTTAAAGAGATACACTTCTAATTTGCTTCGCGAAAAAATAAAAAAACACGATTTCCGCCTTGTAACTTGTATTGTAGAATAAGACACATTGTCGTCTCCTTTATTGAAATGTAGTAACTTGTATTTATTTCGATTGTCTTAACTAGTGATGTTTGCAGTTTATCTGCAGCCCACCACCTCCACCACTTGATTTTGAGTGGTGGCCCCCACAATCCCAAAAAATTTATTAATAACAATAGTTTGTTTCTAATAGTTTAGGTCTTCTTTGCAGCTTCGAACCTTTCAGTAACTTTCTCGAAATTTCCTGAACGGTCTATTTTCAATCTACCTTTTGTCTACCCTTGAGAATTTTGTACTTAATTATGGACTACGCTATGTAGTCAAAACGTGGACTACGTAGCTTAACCGGCGAGTTTTAATCGACTACGCTGCTTAACCGTTAAAGGCTTTTTTGAATTAATTTTTGAAGAGGTTCTTATGAAAAAAGAAAAAGTGTTGGAAAAAAAATTTATTAAGAAACGTCGTTGCAACTACAAGGTGATGACGAAAGAAGCATCAGTTTTAAAACGGAAATCCGTCAGTAAGCTCCTCAAAATCATCCTCGTGACGATTCAGTCACAAAATTCCAAACCAATGTTTTTCTCATCGGCCTATATTGGGTCGTAATCTTTTCAATCCTCTCTTGTGACCACCTAAATTTCTCTCTAACAGGTCATTCTTTAGAGTGAAATGCTTTTTGGTGTAAAGCAATCCATCCTCGCAAAATGGGGGTCAATAGCTCCGTCGGGTAGTGCGCCGTTTTTAACTTTTTATTTGAATGTTAAAGAACTATGTCTTGAAGTCACGCTGTGGCCCCAAGCGATTTGCATCTACCGTTTTCACGGAATTCATTATTTTTTTTATTTGCATTACCTCCTGGTGAATATAATTCATCATTCTTATTTCGACATAACGAGCACTGGTGATGATTTCACCCGCAATCGCTACAATTCTTTTTCTCGTTGTCTCAACAAAACATCCTCTATCAGGTACAATTGCAAATGAAGCAAACCGCATCAGGTTGTACGCTATCACTCCAATTAATCCCCACACATTGTTTGCTTTCAATTTCATTGAGGGGAAATGATGAAAATCCATTCCATTTTTAATGTCTTTAATATTATTTTCAACCTGTGCTCGTCTTCGATAAAACTTTAAAACTTTCTCGTCGCTCATTTCCGACTCACTCATATCAGTGACAACTGCATAGTAATGATAACGATGATTCTTCTCTTTTGTCGGAGTAAGGTTTAATGTTCGGATGTAAACTACTCGTAAAAACTTACGACCCGGAAGTCCTGTAAGCGGATAAACAGTCGAAGAAATCTGACAATTTTTTGATTTAAAAAATTGTAATTTAGTAGATACCCAAACCATTTTATTTCGATGTTTAGCTAGTAGTGGTTTCCATGAATTAGATTTTAAACTGATAACGAAATTGCATTTGTGGGTAATAAGTGAATTATAAATTTCCATGGTGGAATAAGCGGAATCTGCTACAAAATATTTTTTAATATCCTTTGGAATTTTTGAAAATGTTTCATAAATTAGTTCCGTGGCATCGACACAAGAGTGAGTATTCCCACTCCTAAGCTTGAAACCATAACAAATCCCCTTGTCATCAAAAAGATTTTGAGAATTTACACAAAGAAATTTTTTATAACCATACGACACACCTTCAGACTTTACCCCATATTGCTGATGATCACTCGAATCCATTTTAAAAATAATTTTATGACAGTCTGGCTCAAGTGCCAGGCGAATTCTTAGCGCCAACGCTGGCAATTTCCCTCTGATTTCTTCAATTTTACGAGGGTGAAAACTTCTAAGAAATTTCCCCATAGTCTCCGACGATGGTGAATTAGTGAGTTTAAAAAATAGAGGGTCTTTTCCATACCAATCAAAATCATCGAGGCATTCAGCCCCGGCGATAAACCCAAGAATCCCTGCATAAAACTTATTCCAGGAACTATATCCACGCTGACGTTGCTTTTTAGGAAGTTCTCCACCTAATAAGTTCTTGATTTCAAATTTATGAACCAGATCGTCAAATAAATTTAATCCCGAAAATGAAGAAAGGGACTTGGCAATTGGGGTGTAGATAATAGATAGTTTATTCATAAGAAGGTTTTGTGTTTTGGGATAATGTTTTCGTCGTTGAAAAAATTAAATCAGATTCAAAACCTTTTTACATTTCGCAGGGCCATTAACGCTGGGCCGGATAATCAAGATATTGAGTGAAGAAGTAAATTGGAGAATCCTCCAATGAAGAATTATTGTTTTGATTAGTTTACTGACGGATTAACT
>JAURXW010000061.1 GCA_030654205.1 Bacteriovorax sp. | reverse complement strand
GGGGGCTCTCAGTGGGGATTCCATTTATAAGTGCATTTTGATTTTAGTAAAAAAAAAGGCCTCTTGCGAAGCCTTTTTTAGGTTTTAATCTTTATTAATTCTAGTTAGCGCTCACTTGATTTCTTGCTGAAATTTTAGCATTACATTTATAAGCTAAATCTTTTGAAGCTTCTACCACTACTTTAGCATCACAAATACGGTCATCTCTTCTACCAAAACGCGGTCCTGATGGGGCCTGAAGTCTGTGGTTTAAAAGTGTTTCAGCTGTATTCACACTACATTCATTTCCAGTAGCATCCATACAAGATTTTAGGGCCATTGATGTTGCCTGAGCAAGAGCTGCTTTTTGACATTCATCTTGATTACTTCTGTTATCATCTCTTCTAAAATTCCCTACACCTTCAAACTTAGGTGGGCGACCAAAACTTCCTGTGTTTTTTTCACTTTGAATATAACAATTACGAATTGAAGTGGCTTTTTCATTACATCTTCTAATTGCTTCGATTCTTAAATTTTGAGTCGCTTGAGAAACTCTATTTGAACAATCACTCTCATTAATTCCGTAGTAATCTGCTGATATAAAATCTTCTTTAACCGAAAGATCTCTTATAACTTCATCGCGCCCCTGTCTTCTACCTTGATCAATTCCTTCCATCCTTGCTCTTTTTTCAATACTATTAATTTGATCTGGAGAACAATATTGTTGGGCCGGCAATATTACACCCGATCCATTTAATTTGTCTGCATCTTCACAAAATTTATTACAGGCCGCTTGGTCAGATCCAACGATTGAATTACAAGCAGAGTATTCGCGTGCTACTTCTAAAAAAGATGTATGAGATTGTGAGCAAAGTGAGGCCGTATCGGCGAAGGCACTGCTCATTAAACCAGAAGTTAAAAGAACTAAAATTTTGAAATTGTTTTTCATGGTGACTCCAAACATGGACTGTTAATATTTATAGATTGATATTAAACTTCAAATGGATTTAATGGTTGAGTTTGCCCCCAAAATTATAGGGTGTTAAATTTTAGACAGGGTAACTGCCTGAAAACCTGTCACTCAAAAGACTAATTTATCATTCAAGCTTACTCCACAAATACTCAATTCCCATCCCGTACAGACTTCCAATATCCAAAACCTTACGCAATTCCCCCCGTAACTTAAAAAGAAATGGATTTTTTTTGATAATTTTTTCGATATCTGCCGGTATTCTATTTTCTGCAACCAATGAATTATAAGGATCGATCATGGACGTCGCTCTCTTATGTTTTTTTCCATTATTAATAATATAATGAAAAACATTTTTTAATTCGCGCCTTGTTGCCAATTTCCTAAAATGATAACGGTGTTTATAAACTCCACCACTAAGACTTTTAATTTTATTAATCGCTTTTGAAAATGAAATTCCCAGCGCCTGCATCCCAAGGTGTAGGATGTTATTGTCATTGCATTCAACCAGCAAATGAACGTGATTATACTCCAGCGTATAATGAATGATTTTTAGCTTTTTAAGTCTTGCTCTTTTGATAGCGTGATGAAGCGCCTCCAATATTTTTTTGGATTTGATATCCGCCTTATTCGCCCGCACCTTAATTGTTAAATGAAGAGCGGTTAGTCTTTTTATCCTGGGTCTTGATATATGCCTAATTCCCACATCATTAATAGCGGGACGACCAGCACCGTTAGGATTGATTAAATTTAATTGGGTATTTTTTCTTATTTTTTTCACTTTGCTTCCTTGTTAGAAAAACAAAATGCAAATTGGGCAGATATCACAAATTATTAAAATCTCATTTTCAAACAAAGACAGTGTTTTGGAAATCTGAAATTGAGCTTCCAAATGCAAAATTTGAACGTGTTATCGCATAATGCGAGCGACTTTGAGACAATATAGAGATTTTAAAAACTCGTTAAACTTTTTTCTTCGCCGTCATCTGTTGAATTTGAAAAATAAGTTCAATCACTTTATTAAAAATTGCATCAAACATTTTTTTTATTTCAATAAAGACCGCGTAACTCTCCACTTGCGAGAGGATGATCGCCAAAAATGATTCTAGAATAGGAATCATTTTATCAAGACCTGTTCTTTTTAAAATCAATTCAAGCAGGCCACTTGCCTCTTCCACATCGACTCCGTTTTTTCTGACAACATATAATGGGTTGCTACTTCTTTTTGTATTATCTGTGCTCATGTGACCATTCCTCTATTTTTTGAGCGACTCCACTAAATTTCTCCTGGAGCTCGCTGAATTCTTGTGTTTTAAAATCAAAAACTGATTTCCTGCTTGCAAGTGATTTTACGAGACCTGCCTTATTTAAGAAAGGAGAGAATACTTTTCCTTCTCCCAATTCAGAGTCGATTGCTTGGATAATTTTATTCAAATCATCACTTTCTTGTTTGCGGCGTAAATCAACTAAATTAGGGACATGTAAAAATACTTCAGGAGCTTTCACAATTCCCATTTCGGCGATATCTTCAATCACTTGATAAAAATGTTCTAGTCCCTTCAAAGAAAAATCATCCGGCCTAAAAGGAACAATCACCCCATCGCTGGCACAAAGTGAATTGATCACCAATAAACCTAAAGTTGGCGGGCAATCAATAATGATGAAATCGTAGCGATCATTTAGGCCATTTGTTTCTAGAAATTTTTTAAGTACTAATTGTCTAGGGGTATTAACAGCGGCCACCGTTAAATCAAATCCTGAGAGTTCTTGGCCACCAGGAAGTAAATCAACCGTGCCGCGAACAAGCACGTTGCCCAACAAGGCCTGCACATGAAGCATTTTTAATTCTTTAATTGAATTAATAAGCAGATGATTAATATTTAATTCGTTTTGGGCCTTAAATAATAAGGTGAGATTGGCCTGGGGATCAAGATCGATTGCCAAAACTTTATGACCATTTTTGGCCAGCGCATGGGCCGCATTAAAGGCCATAGTTGTTTTACCGACGACACCTTTTTGGTTGATGAAGCTAATAACTTTACCCATTGTCGAACTCCCTATGAATGAAGATTGTCTTTAAATATAAAAAAAGCGGCCATCACTAAGCAAATACTCGCGTATAAAAAATTTTTGGTTAATGGAACTTTCATATAAATAACTGCAAACGCTCCAAAAATTGTCATGGTGAGAATTTCTTGGAGAATTTTTAATTGTGGCAAAGTAAAATAATGTATACCTAAACGATTGGCGGGAACTTGAAAGCAGTATTCAAAAAAGGCGATTGCCCAAGAAACAAGAATCACTACCCAAATTTTTGAATGTTGATGAGATTTTAAATGGCCATACCAAGCGTAGGTCATAAAAATATTTGAAATTAAAAGCATACCAATTGTTTGAAACATTGATAAAGATTAACTTCTAAAATTTAGGAATTCAAATTTTAGCCAAGTTTTGACCAATTTTAATAAGAATAATTATGGCGGCCTGTATCCACAGGAAAATTATCCTTCACAACCGGTATATAGCACCTAAAACCAATATCAGGTCTAACCGTTGCATCAGGAACCAACTCAGATGAATATCGCCCAGAGCGATTTCCTGATAAATAACTTCCCCCTTGGGCAAAACTTCCAATTTGGGTCGGGTTAGTACCTGAGTTATTTACTGCTGCACCGTTAGCTATAATGCCGTCTTCATGTAATTGAGCTTCTGTTAAGCCTGAAGTCGGGCCTATATCAAGTAAAGATGAAAGAGCGGCCGAAGCTGCTAATACTCCTGATGAAGCTGTTGCAATATCTACGTTGATTGGCATACCAATTGGATAACTAAATTTCCCTGCAGCAAAGTATTCATTTTTAAAATCCCAATTCAATAAAAAAGCATCGGCGCCTGTAGTGGCCGAGTCACCATTAACATCGTTATAAGGCCCAGTTAAAAAATCAAAAGCATATTTTTTACCAGTGCTTCCCACAGTATCAAAATCATAATCCCCCATGGTCGTACCGGCCACTGTAGTACAAACATAATTCGAAGGACAAGTCATTTTATCTTTTACCCATTCAGCAACGTTTCCATAAACGTCTTGAACACCATATCGAGAACTGCAACTCTCAGTTGAAAAATTATTTACCCAAGGAACAGATCCAGTATAAAGTGAACGTATTCCTGATGAAGCCGTTCCTGGAAGCGAATAAATATAACTGGTCGACGGAATATTTGAATCGGTATAGGCCGACTCAACTCCGTTGGCATTTGATGAATTACATCGCGATTGAAGATTTAATGAAAAGCCTTGCTCTAGATCAGTGATGGTTGAATCACTCATACCAATTGGCGTAGCAGAATAGGCCATATATTCTTTTTTACTTGGAAGGCTTGCAGTCGTGGCCGGAGCAACTATACCAGTCAAACCAGCTGTTGCTGAGACGACTGAGCGATTATTACAAACTAGAGTTGCTTGTGACTGAGAGAGATTAGCTAGAGGAGCATTTAAAGCAGAGCTTACTTTAGTTGAAGCCGCAGTGATTAAACCTGCACCGGCCGAATTATAATTCAACCAAGTCGCACCATTATAAATATAACAAGAGCCTGCACTTCGATCGTAATAAATATTATTAGCAACCATTCCAGTGACAATTCCTAAAGACACTAAGCTATTTGGATCGCCAATTCCCACACAACCATCACTCGTGCATTTTGGTGAAGCTGTATAGGGACAGCCACTTTCTGAAATATCAACCAGCATATCTTTTTCAATATCATAATAACCAACATTGGATCCAGTGCCTTCACCTGGTCCAGAATAAGGACAACGGTAATTATGAGTTGGATCTACTTTTTTAGTCGAGGCCAAGGTCATATGCATACTATTACACATTTCTTGGTTGGCCATCCAGCGATGGACAAAAGCATAGTTTTCAACGGGAGCTAAAACGCGAACTTCTGAAAAAATTTCAGGAGTATAAGTCGGCAAGTGATGTTTATTATCAATTGGACGAACAAGATAATAATAAACTTTACCTGCAATTGCAGTATTGTCTGTATAAGTTCTAGTTGTAGAATCGTTAATAGTTTTTGTATCAGCGATGTTGAGTTTTAAAAAACCATTTTTAAAATCATAGTCATAACCTTTTTCTCGTCGATAAACATTCCACCCTTCAATTTGAACGGATGAATCAGCTCCAGATCCTACGATAGTGTATGGATTCCATGAAAGAGTGACTTTTGCCGGAATGTAAGGAGAATTCCAGGCATACACTCCAGGAGATGTTTGAGTGGTATAAAAACAAGTGTTCGTTGAGGTATCAAAATAATATTGTCCAGTAGCAGTTTTTGCTGGAATAACTTGGGCCGGTAGAAGTGTTGGATCATAAATATAGTTTTGAGCGCCAGTTACTCTTGTAATTGGACAAGATGTTCTAATATCAATCCAAGAAAATTTATCTGTGCTCTGACTGCGATAACAGCGCTTATTGCTACTATCCCAATAAAGAACATTCACTGCAGTTGGAGTAACAACGCTATTTGGAGGAGTCGTTCCTGTACAATCAGTTCCAGTTGTATCACATTTATTTAAATCGGCTGCTTTATTATAATTACAAACTACATCACTTACTGCCGCCGGGGCTCCATTTTTATCTGTCTTAATACCAATCGCTGAAATATTGGCCCAGCCTCCATGAAGAGCGGCCACGGGATTAATAATTAATGAAAATTGTTTTGAAATAAAATGAGATGCAGCTGCGTTTCCATCATTGATGGTAATAGTTATATTTGAATTTCCTGAAACACCTGCGATCGGACTTAATTTAAGATAAAAACTATGCGACTTTACATCGTCCACAGTTGGGCTTGCTGAATCAAGACTTGGAACTCCGACTCCGGGAACGATTGTTGAGCTTGAGCCAAAAGTTCTAGTTTCACCAGTATCGGCCACTCCATTATTATTAGAATCATAAAAAACACTGATAGCACTAAGTGGCAATACGCCCGTATTATCGGAAACAATATTAGCGATTTTTATCGCCTGAGTGTCTTCATCTGGAGAGCTACCTTCATCTTCGTCAACAATGAATGGGCCCGCAACAACTGCTCCTCCTTCATTCGTTTGTACACTAGTAATGGTCTGAATAAAAAAAGGCGGATCATCAACTGAATTAACTAAAATAGGAATTACAATATTGGTTGATTGTGGACTAAGTACACTATGAGTTGTTCCATTATCAGTTATCGTTATTGTTAAATTAGTTGTTCCCGATTGATTTTGAGTAGTCGTAAAAGGCAACATATATTGCCCACTCGCACAGGTATTTCCAGTTGCAGCTGGAAGAAGAATTGTTCCAAAATTCATTACTAAATTTACACTCGAGGTTGGTGCTGTTTGAGTAGGAACTATTGTTAATATTTGTCCAGCTTCATCAGTCCCACCACCAGCATTGGCGGTAAAACATACAAAGGCAGAGCTTGGAGCAGCGGTAGAATTTTCTTGAATCTGTAGTGGATTTGGTATCGGTCCTGGATAGACTGTTGGAACACCCGCCGCAGTAGCTGTGGCCGAACTTATCGAAAGTGCCGGTGCATTATTGACTTCCCAAATACTCATATTAACAGTTTGTGATCCACTTATTTTAGTGGCCACTGAAAACTGATCGATGGTTGTAACAGTATATGAAAATTTTGCCGTTCCATTAAAAAATGCTGTTGGAACAACACTCACAGAACATACTCCAGCGACGCAAGTACAAGTTGTCATAGCTGAATCAGTCAAACCAATATTTGGTGGAGTTATATAATCAACCGCGCAAGTTACGGCCTTTACGATTGGGGTATTATCAACGTCAAAATAAGGTAAAGTAATAACTTGCGGGACGGCCGTTGCTTCAGCTTCAGCAGTAGTAGCAGCGGAAGTTAGAGTCAATGGCATATAGTCCGCATTATATTCTATTGGTACAAGCGGAGCGTGATCCGTATGGGACATTTTCAACATGACAGTTGAAATGTTGTTAGAAGTTGCAAAGCCATTACTCACTTTAACTGGTATTGTATCAAAGGCATCAACTCCTAAAGTTCCACTTCCAAACGTAATGGCCGCAGGAGTTAAGACGGCCGGGTCAGGATAATTAACAGCTCCCCCGATTTTAGAAACGGTTACCAAAGTTTTGGCTTTTGAGTCGGAATTAATTAAATTTTTAATATCAGTTGAAGTCGTAGAGTTTTTAACCAGAAAAACTTGAATATTATTTCCAACAACTCTTAAAAAGGTATCAGTATAAATTTGAGAAACTAAACCAAAAGTTTCTTGAAAAGTTATAAAAGAGTCAATGCCCGTATTATCAGCTCCAAGATCAAAATATTGAATTGAATAATTATTAGCATAGGCCCCTTCAGACTTCGCGGTGAAAACTAAATCATCAATCGTTACCGCGGCTTTTACAGGCGTAATAATATCGTACCCATCTCCGTTGGTAGGAGTATAAGTACAAGTCGTAGTTGTTAATCCGGGAGAGCCAATTAGATCCATGCAATTTGAAACTTTTCCGTTTGCGGTGATTCCATATCCACCAGTAATTGTCCCATTAAAATAATAATTAAATCCTGTTGTGCCAGAAGTTCCGAAATAATCTCCACCGACTGGCAAACTAATACTATAAGGAATGGCAGCATGAACAGAGTTTTGAGTAAGAGTTTGAAAAGCCGAATCGACAGCTGGTTTTAAGTAATTTGTCGTTTTAGCAGTGGCCGCAATAGTAAGGTTAACAACTTTAGGGTCTGATGATCCATCTATATCACTAACTGTATAAGTAAAACCAGCACTACCACTTTTAACAATTCTTGGCGCGATAGAAGTTGTGCAAACTCCACCTGTGCAATCGCAACGATTATCTACAAAAGTTTTCAGAGGTGTATAAACTAAAATATTACTTTGTGTAAGATTATAATAAAATAAAGCTGTAGGAAGACTTCCTATTAAGGGCACTGCAAGCGCATTAATATTATCGACGGCCGTTTTAAACAGGCCAAGCTGAGTGATCACATTTGTATAACTAAAAGTTAGCTGGGCCGAAGTAAGTGCATTTTGCATCGCTGTTACTTCCAGCATGGCACTCACACCGGAGGCCCCTGTTAAATTACTTGCAAGATTAGTCGCTGAAGCAGCGACTGTACTGGCCTGATTAAATATTCCACCGTTAAGAACTTGGGGAGAAACAGCTTCAATATTTGAAGATAAACTTGAGACACTACAACTTAGCGCTGAATTTTGATTATTATCTGTATAACTAAGAGTAATAGTTTTTGCGACTTCTTGAGATAAAGTATCTGAGCTTTTTGTACCAACTGGCCGAGTTCTAATTTCAGAAGTACTTATGCAAGTTCGAGAGACTGTATTAAAGGTTTGATTAGTTCCACAAACAGCTTTTTTTTCAGTGACCTTAGGCACACATGATGTCAACACTGCGCTCATCACTAAAAAAGCGACAGAGCTCGTGGTAAAAATATTAGTAAACTTATTTGTTTTCATCATATTCACTTATCGAAGTCTTGCCAGCTTTCTTTAAAGCTCCTTACTATTTTATCCCTGACTGTAATTCTCCGGCATAAATGTCCTAGTAAATCTCAACTAATCGAAAAGCTCTTTACTCCCTAAGGCTTAGCCGAGTACTTTACTTCGGCCAATTTTTGACTAGGTAGAAAAAGTGAGTCTTTTTATTGGCACTTGCTATGATAAACTTTATTCATGGGTTATTTCAGAACATTACATTACTTAATTTTTTTGATTGGACTTTGCTCTATTCATTTTTCAACACTCTTGGCGGCCAGTCGTCCACATGAAGAATTAATGGTGGTGCAAACCGTTTCAACAGATAGACGCTCATTTGTAGTGGCCAAAGGTGTAAAAGATGGAATCGCCACAGGTCAGGAAGTAATTTTTGCCAATGAAAATGTAAGTATTTTATGCCGGGCCTATGAGGTCAATCGCAACTACTCTCTTTGGAGACCGATAGATAAAAATATCAATATCCCTTTTAATAAAGAAGATTTTATTAGTTATAATTCTCATGCCTATGGCAACGTGGCACTTGAGATCGTGGGTGATATTAATAATCTCACTCCAGAAGTTAATTATGATATCGAGTTTAGAAAATTTCGCAGCAGCAATAACTTTTCACTCAAGGCAAGTTTTGATCAAGGATTTTCACAATCTTCATCAGACGTGAGTGCAGATAATAATTCAAAACGTTCTGGCTTTTCTTATGCTCTTGAATATAATTTTCGATTTTTACCAGAATTTGAAATGAGTTTTGGCGGACGGATAGACAATGAAGTTTATAGGTTAACAGATCCTCAATTAGATATTCCAACCACTCGAGTGATGGGAACAATTGCGGCCACCTATCACCTGATGGCCTTTTCTAAAAACAAAAATAATTTTTACCTAACACTGGCCGCCGGCATTGGAAAATCAACCACCACAGTCAATGAAGAAACGAGCTCAGGAATAGTCACGCTATTACCTGAAGTAAGACTGGGCCATATCATGCCCTATTCTAAATCTGTGGCGATGATTTTCGAAGCATCAATTGAATCTTTGAGTGCTCATGAAAAATTTTCTGATAATACAGAACAAGTCACCAATATATTAAGTGCAAAACTAACTCTTGGTTTAAGATTTTAGACAAAAAAAATGCAGCCAAAGCTGCATTTTTTTCTTATTTATAAAGTCCAATTTCTTTTAGTCTTTGAGTTAAAAAATCACCAGCGGTAATTTCTGGCATCGAAGTTCCAACACCAGCACAAGACGGTATTGTTTTTAAAACTGCTTTGGAATGAGGATGCACAAAAAATGGCATTGAATAACGAGCACTAGAATCCGTTGTGGGATTGATTACCCTATGAGTTGTCGAAGGAAGAACATTATTTGTAATTCTCGACATCATGTCACCTGTGTCTACAACAATTTCACCTGGGCGAGAATTTACATCCAACCAAGATCCATCGCGCTCTAATAATTGCAATCCAGAGTCTGTAGCACCCACTAGCATGGTAATAAGATTGATATCTTCATGAGCCGCTGCTCTGATTGAATTTTTTGTATCTTCACCTTTTGTTGGTGGATAATGGATCATACGGATAATAGAATTTCCGTCAGTGATCATATCTTTAAAATATGACGAAGGAAGATCAAGTCCCCTGCCAATTGTTTCCAAAAGTATTTGAGAAGTCATATCCATTGCTTCGTACAATTCTTGAAATGATTTTTTGAGTTCAGCGACTTCAGATGGCCAGACATTTTCAGGATAGATGCCTTTATATTGTGAAGAAGATAATAGATCTCGACCTACGTGCCAAAATTCTTTCAGGTCGGGATTTTTATTATCTTTAGCGTGTTCAGTTTTAAAAGGCGTGTAACCTCTTTGACCACCGTTATCTAATTTATATTTATTTTTTGTTTCTAACGGAAGACTGAAAAAAGATTGAACTAAATCGTAAGCACGATCGATTTTTTTTTGTTCAATAGTATGATCTTTTAAAATAATAAAACCGTAATCTTTAAGACCTGCTGTAATATTGTCGACAAATTTAATTTTATCGGCGTCGCTGCCGTTCACGTAGCTTAATAAACTTAGTTCAGGAACTTTTCTTAGAGTTGACATTGAAGGGCCTCCGTTTACGCTTATGATTTTGGACTATAGCAAAACGAGCTGGGCGTGGCCCATAGAATCAAAAGAATACGACCATCTAATTAATAGATAACTGTTGTCAATTTATCTATTTTTCAGTATTTAAGCTTAAAATAAAAATCCAAGACCTATGATTAAAGTACGGGAAGTGACAGTGCGAATTTCTTGGTGGACAAATGTTGTGTTCGTATTAAATAACGAGCTACTACTAAGTCCCTCGGTGTGAGTAATACTATAGGCTTTGGACTTTGAAACATCGTAAATGGCAAAAGGAACAATATTATTTTCAAGTACTATTTGAAATCCAATAGCTGCACCGTACTTAGTATATTTTGCATCTTGAGAATAACTATCAAAGCCCACAAGATCGGTGCTCATATTTCCACGAGAGATTTGAGCTTCTAAGAAAGGTCTAAAAATTGTATTGGAAGAATTGAGATCATAGGACAAGCGTTGAGAGATTCCATATTCAGCAATTTCTGAATCAAAAAAAACCGTTTTATTTATACCACTGTCGATATCACTCCGTAAGCTTGCGAAGTTTCCAAGAAGTGAGGTTGTCATATTTAAGTTATAAGTTAAATTAAAATTTTTCCCGACTCTTAAGCCTACTCCTTCCCCAATGGCCTTATCATTTCCAAAGGTCGTTAATCTATTGGACAAATACCCAACAGACATCTCAATAGATCTTCGTCCACCTTGATTTTTTTTAAAATCTTTTATAATTTCTTCATTCCATGCAGGAGCACTGCTTGTTTCCGGGGTTTCAGCAAAAGCGTGATTTCAAAAAATAAGAATACTAAAAAGTCCAAGCGTGATTTTTGATTTCATTAGGCCCTCAATATTTTGGTCATAAAAAAATCCTAGATAGTTTTTAATTATCTAGGATCTTGTTTTTAAAAAATTTATTTTAGAAAAGAAATCCAATTCCAACAGTAAGAGTGTGTGAAGTTAATTTTTGAGAACCAATATCAAAATCACTCGGGTTAAGTGTTATTGTTTCACCATTAACCTTTACAGATCCTTTTACTTTAGAATCTAACTTGAGTTTTGAATAATCATACATAATAAAAGGAACAATATTATTGTCTAAAACTAATTGAACACCTAAGGCTCCAGAAAATTTATTATAATTGCCATCAACTTTTGTTGAAACAGTTGACAATTCCTCATCTGAATAATTGTCATTTAATGAAAATTTACCTCTTGAAGCTCCCCCCTCAATAAAGGGTCTTACAATTGTTCCGCTAGAACCTAAATCAAGTGATAGTCTTTGAGATAATCCTATTTCTGTAAAATTACCATTCAACGATCCTAAATTTTGATTAGGCTTTAAAGTTGAATAACTACCAATTAGACTTGTCGTTGTTTTTAATTCATTCGTTAAACTAAAAGATTTTCCCAATCTTAGACCAACTCCAGAAGTTTTAATTTCTTCGCTAGTATCATCTTTCATTCGATTAGAGACATAGCCTGCTGAAAATTCAATTGATCGAGAATTAGCTCGATTATTTGAATATTCTTTAATAACTTCTTCATTCCACGCACGAGCATTTTCTGAGTTTTTTTGAACTTCGGCATGGGCCTGAGCTGAAAGACAAAGAACACTTACAAGTCCAAGCATGATTGATGATTTCATTAAAATCTCCTTAAAACACAATGTTTAATTTTGAAGAGATAATTGCAGCTTAGGTGCCAATTTTTTAGATCTACTATTTTGAGGTGTTAGAAATGATTTGGAAATAAAATGTCTAAATAAAAGTCACGAGTGTTTAAAAAAAATACGTTTTAACTTACTCTACAGTTCGTTTTTATTTAAAAATTGCCGATCCCACTCGAATAAAATCAGACCCGGCCGCAATGGCCAGCAAATAATCCTGACTCATTCCCATAGATAATTTCAATTTTTCTTTAAGTGCAAAATTCTTTTCTAAATTTTCAGCGATTAATTTTAAATCCCGAAAACATCTTGTGGCCTCGGCTTCAAATTCAGTGGTGCGAATCGAACCCATGGTCATGAGGCCGTATAATTTAAGTTTTGAATGAGTTCTGCTTTTAAGTAAATCAATAGCAGCGGCCAGTTCTTCGGCCGTTTCAAAGCCACTTTTTTCGATCTCGTGAGAGGTATTAACTTGGAAAAAAAGTTTGAGCTCAGGGCCTGTAAAATCACTTTCACGCTTGATGAGTTCTTCTAATAAACTGAGTGAATCTACCGAATGGATAGCATAGAGATTGGGGATTTTATAGAGTTCGCGAACCTTATTGCTTTGAAGATGCCCAATGAAATGCCAGCGTACTTTAGTAAGTTTTTGCACTTTAAAATACTCTGCTTTTTCTTTTAGATCAGCAACTCTATTTTCACCAAAATCATAATGACTAGATTGATAGGCCGAGACCACATCCTCAACAGGTGAGTATTTTGTGACGGCAATTAAATGAGCTGATTTTAAATCTTTTTTAATTGCCGCTAAATTTTTAGCGATATCACTTTTTTTCATTTTTCTTTTTAAACTTAAATTTAGCCTCAACTTCAATATCGTAATTATCCAGAAGATCAGAGGCCAGCTTAGTGGCATCAAGCTTAGCGAGGTAATTTCTTAGCTCTTCACGAATTCCATTGGTAAAATCTTCTTTGGCACCTTTGGCATTTTGAACGAGGCCTGAAATTATATCTTTTGGAAGAGGAAGATCTTCCAGGATTTTTTTAACTGATTCTTCTGTCATAAAAGCTGCACCAACACCAACGGAGACAACTTTTTTTATAATATCGCCAATTGCTGAATCTTTTTTTTCTGACATATTTTATCCTTTTAAAGTTATCTAGATTTTGCTCGTTTAAAAAATGATTGCATCATGATGGGAAGATTTTTGCTGGTAAGTGCACTTAAAACCGAACTTGGAGCAAACATTTTAAAATCCAAATCCAACGAATAAGAAACTTCAGTTTTTCCATTGCCAAGATCTTTAAGCTTCCACTCTCCATCATTTTTTTTGAAAAGATCACCGGAGTCTAGTACCCAAGAAAGTCTAGTAGGTCTTTCTTGTTTTATTTTTATAATGTATTTAAAGTTTTTTATCATATTGATAGAATACTCAACTTCGGCCGAGTTTTCATTTTGCGATATTACTTTAATGCCATTGACTCCATCAACAAAGTCTGGGTATTTAGCATAATCTACCAATACATCGTATAATTTATTGATCTCTACATCTACTACTTCGGTCCGTGAAGCGCTTGCCATACAAATTTCTCCATTTGTTAAAACTAAAAATATAAATACTGCTAAAATTTTTCTCAAAATATTAATAACGAGGTTTTGTATCAAAATGATGTTCCGCTTCGATATGTCTAACTGTTCCAGATGAAGAGCGCATAACAATCGAGTGAGTCGTAGCTCCCCAAGATTTAAATTGCACACCTCTTAAAAAATTTCCAGATGTCACTCCTGTTGCACAAAACATAACATTTCCGCGAGCTAGGTCATCGATTTTGAAAACTTTATTCAAATCACTTATGCCCATTTTTTTAGCGCGCTCAATCTCTTCGTCATGACGCCATTGA
>JAURXW010000055.1 GCA_030654205.1 Bacteriovorax sp. | reverse complement strand
TAGAATGGGACAAACTTATTTCTTTTCCCTGGGAGATCTTTATCTAAAGGATTGCATTAGAAAATACCCAGCTTCACCTTATGCTAAAAAATGTTATCAAGAATACTCTGATTCAATAGAAGCAGGTTATTCTGGATCTTCTGGAACAGATATTCCTGCAAGTGAAAGACGAGAATTATTAAAATTAAAAAGCCTTTTAAAATAAAACTTATTCGGCCTCGGCTATCAGAACATTTTGATAGCCGAGACTTATAAGAAGTTCTTTGAATTTTATTTTTGCTTCGACTTCACCATGGTTAAGATAAATTTGAGTTTTTTTATCTATTTCACTAATCCACGAGACTAATTCATTTTGATCGGCATGAGAGGAAAAAGCTTCCGAAGAAATAACTTCCCCAGACCATTTGATAATTTTTCCCTGCTCATCATGAATAGTTCTTTCACCTTCTTTTAGGGCCCTGCCGGCAGTTCCTTCAGCTTGATATCCTGGCAAAAATAGACAGGCATTAGTATCATCTTGCCAATTTTCTAAATAGCGCCAAATTCTTCCACCAGCAACCATTCCACTTGAGGTTATGACAATAAGAGGACCTTCATTTTTTTTGATAGATTGCCATTCACGAATGTGCTCTATTATTTCAACTTCATTCAAAGCTGCCTCTAAATTTTGGGGATGCTTAGTATAGTCTTTAAATTCTCGATATATTTTATTTGCCTCAGTCATCATTGGGCCATCGATTACTAATCTAATTTTTTCTTCAGGATGACTTAAATAATAGTCATGAATCAATGTTATTAACATTTGAGATCTAGCGACCGCAAAACTTGCAATGATTCCAATTTTTGAATTTGTTCTTATTTTATTTAAAAAATCTTTTAGTTCTTTTTCTAAATCTCCATTGCGATTTTTTCCGCCATAAGTTGATTCCATAACTAGTATGTCGGTCATAGGACATTTTTCTGGCGGAAATATTATTGGATCGTCAGATCGGCCTAAGTCACCTGAAAAAGTGATCGATTTTTCACCTTTGATATGCACAGAAGACGCTCCTAAAATATGTCCTGCAGGCAAAAAAGTTATTTCCATTCCTAAGAGTGAAAACGGTTCATGATGTTTTTTGGCTTTAAAAAGTGAGGTTGCGATCACAACATCTTCAGGTTCATAAAAATCCTGGAGTAAATGATGTTCATTTTTTTCTAAAATATGGGCACTGTCATTCATTATTAAATGGGCCAGCTTGAGTGTCGCTTTAGTCGAATATATATTTCCACGAAAGCCGAGTTTTACAAGACGTGGTATATGACCACAGTGATCAAGATGGGCATGGGTAAGGATAATTGCATTTATTTCTTTTGGATTAAAGGGGAGTGGCCGCAAGTTCTTTTTTACAACACTTGGAATACCTTGATACAAACCACAATCAATTAAAATTTTACACGCTGGAGTCTCTAATAAAGTCATTGACCCAGTAACATCTTCTGTAGCACCTATAAATTTTATTTTCATTTGTTTCTCATTTAATTAATAAGTTTATTGATATCATTAAAAATGCCCATGATTTCTGCTTCGCTCATACCCATCTTTATCAAGCTATTTTTTTCCTTTAAAAGATCTTTGCATAAGATTATTTTGTTCAACAATAGTTCTTGGCAATAAATTTTTTTCAATTTTTTAAGAGATGTAATAGGGTAGAGTTTATGTTTTTTGATTTTATCTAAAAAAGATTCGCCTTCTGGGGCATTGACTCCCAATAGTTGCAAGCCTGTCCCTCTTGCATAATCCAAGGCATCTTTAGAAAAAGCAGTGTTGCTGGCGACATAAAATTCTCGCAAATATTTACCATCGGGGCCATTTTTCAAATCATCCCAACGGGCTTTTATATACAAGACAATTTTAATATCGTTAGTCCTGCCGCTGTTATTATGAAATTTACATTCAATATAGGATTGAAAATTTGGCTTACTTGCTACTATATCTACTTCGTGTCGAACAAATTCTCCTTGAACTATAACACCGACATAGGTTTTAAATCCTATTTCTTCAAAATATTTTGAGACAAAATATTCAAACTCATAACCCGTTGGACCTAACTCAAGGATTGATTGTTTTAATGAATAATGAGTCGCGGCGATTGTTGATTTTTGTCTAATTAATTTTACTGTGTCTTTGAAAATTTCATGAGTGCTCGTCCCTGGTTTAATCTTTTCCGCGACCACTTTGGAAATTTCTTTGCAGTCCTTAGGACGCAGTCCTGTTCTTTGAAGTGATCGTTCTAGTTTTTTTGCAGAAAAGACCTCGAGTAGACCGGTCGATTTTACAATATGCTGTTTGGGCCTATTAAATTTACGATTTTTATTCATGGTTTGTATATTTTGGTTATTTTGATTTACTCTATTCATTTAATTATTTTCACTCAATAAACTTAATTATGATAACTTTTTTTATGCTTAATAGTATAATATTTATTAATAAGAAAAAATGAGAGGCATCACCTTTCGTTTTAGTTATTGTTATATGATGAAACAGTTAGGAGTTTAGAATGGATAACAGTTTTGAAGCCACGAGAATGAAATTAATTGTTATTACAGGTGGACCTGGAGGTGGTAAAACGGCTATTTTGGAAATGGCCAAAAAAATTCTTCTTTCAAATTCTGTAATTTTACCTGAGGCAGCATCGATCATTTTTGGAGGGGGATTTTGGAGATTGCCAAGTTTATCGGCTAAGGCCGCAGCTCAAAGGGCCATTTTTCATGTTCAAACAGAAATGGAAAATTTAGTTTGTGATGAAAATAAATGGGTTTTAGGATTTTGTGATAGAGGAACTTTGGACGGATTGGCCTATTGGCCAAATAGTGAAGAATCGTTTTGGGAAATAAGTAAGTCGAGCTTGGAAAAAGAATTAAGTAAATACTATGCAGTCATCCATCTTAGATCACCTTCTGATTTATTTGGTTATAATCATATAAATCCATTAAGGATTGAATCTTCTGCGCAGTCTAAAACAATTGACGATAAAATTGCAAATATTTGGAAAAATCACCCACGCTATGAAGTTATTAATAGTTCTGAAAATTTTTTAACCAAAGCTCAGATAGCTCTAGATTTAATAGCAAAACATCAAAGTACATGCTGTTCTTAGCTTGGAGCTTAACTAATTTTTTTATAATTATTAGCTTTTGAATAATCAGCGTACTGCATATCGACACCCATAATATGACTTAACAACCAGTTTCTTAAAAATGAAATTAATTTTTGATCATTAAGTGTTCCAGTCTTTATTTGTTCGCCATATTTTTGCACATGATCTAAAAGCTTTTCGTGAATTTTCTTATGAGAAGAAAGTTGGGCATAACCAATTGATCGCATATATTCTTCTTCACTGGCAAAATGCTTAACAGTAAAGTTTGCCAATTCTACAAAAGAATGGAGGATTTTGTTTTTATCTTTTTTTACAAATTGATTTTCCATCGTTGTTACTAAATTATTTATTTTTTCTATTAAAATAATATGTTCATTATCCATTTCTTTCACGCCAAGAGAAAGTTTATCACTCCAGATAAATTTTTGAAAACGAGGTTTATCTTCTTCTTGAAGATTATTTATTTTTGAAAGTGTTCGACATAATTTGGCCAGGTTATGGGTTTGTGTTTCAATCTCATGTGAATGCTCTGTTGATTGACTGGCAACTAAACCATTCCGGTTGGCAACTTCTTGTAGCTTAATAATAGTTGTATCTAATTGATTAACACCTAAGGCTTGCTCTTTTGTGGCCACACTAATTTCTTCAATTGATTTATTAATTTCAGATATTTTTTCAGCTATTTCACTAAAAATAATTTCACAATTCTTGGTTGATTTATAACCTAGTTCATTTTTTTCTGCTGCTTCGATTGTTAATTTTTCGACTCTGCTTTTTACCGAAATTATGGCGTTGCCAACAGAGCTGGTACTAAGCTCAACAATTTTTGTAATTTCGTCTGAAGTTCTACCACTCATTTGGGCCAATTTTCCAATTTCTTCGGCCACCACTGAAAATCCTTTTCCGGCCTCTCCGGCCCTTGCGGCTTCAACTGAGGCATTAAAGGATAGTAGTTTTGTTTGGAACACAATATCATTAATCAATTTAGTTTTATCAGAGATTTGTCGGATAATAAGTAATGAATCGGATAATTCATCCATACTTTTTTGCATTTCTGATTTGAAATATTCACTATTTTTTTTTATTTCGTGACTAGTTTGAACCATCTCTTCAACTACTTCCGAACCACGCAAGGCAGCCTCTTTTAAAAGGTCAGCTTCTTTATTTAAATCGTTAGTATTGTCGCTAGTTCTGTTCATCATTGCATTGATTTCATGGCTGGTGGACATCGTCGTTCCCAACGTATCGAGTTGTTCCGTTGAAGCCTCTTTTAAATCACGGCTTACGGTTCCAACCTGTTCTGCTGATCCTGTAAGATCAAAGCTAATGTCAGCGAGACCGTTTACGGCTTTAAATATTTTGTTATTTTTTTGCCAAAATTTAAAAACTACGAAAAGTAGAGTGAAACAGACGATTATTAAAGTCCATGAAACCAGGTTCATTTAAAATTCCTTATTTAGTCGATTAAAAAGATTTCCTATTTTATCGGATTAAAATTTTTAAATATAAGGGGGATCCAACTAATTAATTTAATCTTATGGTTGTGTTTGGAATTAATGACAATGGTGTTCAGATGGGTTGGCCAGCTGTGAACTATTGTTTATCCCTGCAGCATTAACCTCTTGAAATCGGACAACTCTAAATGTGATAGTGGCCAGACCAATAAAAATTAAACTGAGAGCATAGGTACGAGGCAATTTGGATTTCATAGGGCGCAAAAAATTTTGGATAATACTTGGGGCTAGAATCATTGATGGGAGGGTTCCTAGCCAGAAAAAAAACATAGCAAATAAGGCATGAAAAGAATGTTCAAAAGCAGCTATTCCTAAAACAATTCCATACAAAAGCCCACAAGGAAGAAAGATTGATAGTAGGCCCGTAAAAAAAGCCTTACTAAAATTATTATTTGTTTGAACAAATTTCATCCACATTATTGTGTAGACTCGACTTAAAAATTTTGGAAGTGGCAGTTCTGCTTTTTTTCCACGATAATTTTGGATTCCCCAAAATAAAAAAAGTAGCCCTAAAATTAAACCAGGAATTAATGTCATTTTTGGACTTGCTACCTGTAAGGTAAAAATTTTACCGAGCATTCCAGCAAAAAATCCAAGTACCAAATAGCCAATTAATCTTCCAATTTGATAACGTGCAATGTCCGTATTTTTCTGACAAGTTGCTGTGACCAGTCCTCCACACATTCCGACACAATGAAGACTTCCACCAATACCAGCAATAAAAGACACCCAGGGAAGAACTGTCTTTAAATTTTCAAAATTTTGAGAAAGACTAGTTACTAGGGCCGACAAGTGTAAGCTCCTCTGTAGTAACAATATTATTATCTTTTATTAAATTTAATTTTATAAGTCTCGAACCATTTATTAATATATCAGGGGAAAATTTAAAAAAGACCATTGTTTTAATATTTGGAGAATCTATTTTTAAATTTTTAAGTGGAGAAACAATTTCTATTTTTTTTCGGAGTAATTCGTCACTAACTTCTAAATTTAAACTAAGGGTTTCATCCCCTTGGTGGGTGATTTTTAGTGTAAAGTGGTTGGTGATTTCAACGGATCCATTAGGTTCAATGATAGTTTGAAAAGGAGAGTCTGATCCTCGAATAAAAACTAAATTAGGGCGGCTAATATGAGAAATAAAATAGGCGAAGGCACTTATGAAAATAAGAAAAACACAAAAATATAGAATTGATCGAGGAGTTATAAAACTATGCTTTTTTCCTAATAGTTCGTTTTCTGAACTATAACGAATGAGCCCATGAGGCTTTTTCACTTTCTCCATTATTTCATCACATGCATCAATGCAATTGGTGCAAGCAATACATTCTAGTTGAGTTCCACGTCTAATATCTATTCCTGTTGGACAGACCTTTACGCATGCGTAGCAATTTATACAATCACCTTCTTCGTCACGTGGAACTTGTCCTCGTCTTGGTTCGCCTCGTTTTTTATCGTAAGCAACTACCAATGAGTTTTCATCCATCATTACTGATTGCATTCTTCCATAAGGACAAGCAATGATACAAAATTGTTCGCGAAACCAACCAAAATCAAAAAGAAAAATTGCGCTAACTACCATTACAGTAATAAACAGCCCTGAGTTTTCCATAGGGTTATGAAGAGACATTGCCAAAAGTTCACGAGGACCAACTATATAACCAATAAAGGTATGAGCAATATGAAGTGATACAATGGTAAAACAAAACCATTTTAAACTTCGTCTTAATGTTTTATTTATGGTCCATGGAGCTTCATCTAATTCTTTTCTAGCACGTGCGCCACCTTCAATTATAGTTTCAATCTTAGAAAAAATAGTTGAAATAAAAACAGTTTGAGGACATCCCCAGCCACACCAAACTCTACCCAAGATACTAGTTAGGAAAGCAATAAAAAATAAGCTCGAAATTACAACTAAAAAGAGAAAAATGGGCTCTACTCCATGAAGAGTAAAACCCACAAAAGTAAATTCTCTTGTAAAAATATTAAGCATGAGCGCAGGCTTTCCTTTGATATAAATCCAAGGAAAAACTAGATAAAGTAAAATTAAAAACCAATAGAAAATTGTACGTCGATTTTTCCAAACACCAACCACATCTTCGGGGTACAAATAAACTCTTGCACCCGATTCATCAGTTGTAGCTAGTCTTTCAGCATCAAGTTCAAAACGGTTCTTTTTCGACATATAATTTAGGACCTGTGATTTATTGTTTTACTTCATCTTCAATTTTTTCTCCCTGAGGAGCTTTTCCACCAGGTTGATGAGTATTGTGCAAGGTTTGCACGTACGATACTACCTGATATATTTCATCATTAGATAAAGTTTGTGACCAAGTTGGCATACCTTTATCAGGAACACCATTAAAAACAATTGTATAATTCGTAGCAGGAGTACCTTTTGAGTTAATCCAGTATTCATCCGTTAAGTTTGGTCCTATATCTCCAATTCCTTTGTCTTTATGGCAAGGTGTACAGTTGGTTTCAAAAACTAGTTGCCCTTTTTTTACTCCATCGTCTTTTACAATCGCTAAAAATTTTACTTCATCAAATTTTCCATTTGCTAAGTTAAATTTTTCTTGAAGCTTAACTATCTCTGCCCATTCTTTATTGAATTCGTCACGCAAGGTAGGCGCACCCATTACTTGATAAAGAATAAAATAAAAAATAGCAAAAATTATTCCAAGATAAAAAGTTAACTTCCACCAAGAAGGAAGAGGGTTGTCTAATTCTTGAATACCATCGTAGCTATGATCTAAGAGAATATGTTTTTCATCTTCTTCAATGTGAAGATCGGTTTTATCGCTCATGTTTTACTCCATCATGAAGAGGCATATAAGAAGAGTGGTCATATTTATTTTTATTTTCTTTTTTAAATGTCCAAAAGACATAAGAAAGAAAACACGTTAAAAAAATAATTAACGCTAAAATAGGCAACCAAGGTTGATCAAATCGTGAGAGAACTTCAGTATGCATAATCATCAACTCCTTATTTTGTTTGTGTTTTACCGTAATCAGTTCCAATGCGTTGAAGGTATGCAATTAGTGCAACAAGTTCTTTGTCTTCAACTTCTTTTGGAACACCTTGTTTGATTAAATCTTCAGAAATAACTTTTGCTTGATCTAGAGCATTTGAA
>JAURXW010000046.1 GCA_030654205.1 Bacteriovorax sp. | reverse complement strand
TCGCATAGTCTTTAGCAGGATCTTGGCCAATAACTTTATTGAATCGAAAAACATAAACCGAACCATTATTTGAAGCAATATTATGTCGATTCCCAGAAAAATAATTATCTTCTACATAGACCGCATTTTTTGAACCTAGATCTAGTGCTGGCCATGCTCCACCACCATATACAACGACTCCATAACCTAAGTTTTTCAAATCAGCACTATAGTTATTAATAAAATTATTTTTGAAAATGACACCTCTTTGTCCAGCAGCATCTCCTACATATACTGCGCTAAAAATAAAATTTGTAAACTTGGAATCTGAAACTTTAAAATCAACGCAGCCATTTAATAAACCAAGTCCTTTATCTTGTATTGATCCGTTGCCGTTACCAACTAATGTCATATTAGAAAAGATGGCGCGTTTTCCATTAGAACAATTATAGGCCACGAGATACGCGGTATTTGAAACAGCACCAACTCGTCGGATTGTTGTAATATCTTGACCGGCGCCTTGAAGATAAATTCCTCCAGGCACGTTGAGTTGTTGTGTTCCCCAATTGCAATTACCGGCAGGAATCTTGATTGTCGTTCCTGTTGAAGCTAAACCTACAGCAGCAGCGACATCTCCATAATTGCAACTTAAAGCATTTATAATATTGCTGGGAGCTGGCGCAGGAGGTGGGGTTGGAGTAGGTATAGGCGTTGGCGCAGGAGCTGAAGTGCAAGCGTATAGCGACCAAAAATAAGTGCTAATAATTGGGTCGTAGCCAGGATTATTGTGAGTGGCAATGTAATTCTTACCATTGCTATAAACTATAATATCACCGGCCAGATAATTTTTATTAGTATAGGTTTCATAGTTACCACAAGTCGGTGGCGAGGTTGTCACTGGTGGCAGAGAAGGCACAACGGGGGAAGTGCATGCGTAAGGTGACCAAAAATAAGTACTGATAATTGGATCGTAGCCAGGGTTGTTGTGAGTGGCAATATAGTTCTTACCATTGTTATAAAGAACGATATCGCCGGTAATGTAATTTTTATTAGTATAATTTGCATATTTTGTACAGATTGGAGGTGCTGATGTCACGGGAGGTGTACAAGTGTAAGGTGCCCAAAAATAAGTGCTAATTATTGGGTCGTAGCCAGGGTTGTTATGAGTGGCAATATAGTTCTTGCCGTTGTTATAAAGAACGATGTCACCTGTTACATAATTTTTATTAGTGTAGTTTGCATACGTGCCACAAGTAGCTCCTTGGGCCAAGGTTATGCCTGCTCCAATAAAATAAGTAATAATTAATTTGCTCAACATAAGTAGCCTCCATAAAAAAACTGAAGCTATTTTAATAGAGGAGAGCTTTCATGTTTCTTATTAATTGCTAATTTATCATGATTGATTACTGTGACAACCTTAAGGTTTATTAAAAAAATGATGCGAATTAATTAAACTTAAATCTAATAAGGACAACCGACATAAAAAGTTGATTCTAATAAGAATCTCAGGAAAATGTTCGAATAAATAATACAATAATTGTGGAGAGAAAAAGTGACAATTATATTGTCACAGATGCCTTAAAGAATTGGTGGATATTTACAACTACTCGTTTTATTAAGTACCAATAGAATAGTATAACTAAAATAGCAGTCTATCTTTTTAAGTAAAAAAAACTAACATACTATCTATTTAAGGAAAAAATAAAAGATGCTAAATAAAAAAATTCAATTAATCAAATTAAATGGAACTCCTCAAGAGTTACTTCAAATGCAAGCTGTGCTAGAGGCAGCTCCTCAATATAGTTTAAAATGCAATGGTCGACTACCTTTACCAAACGATGCAAGGGATGATTTTGCCAATATTCCCGAGGGACTATTAAAGAGTGAGAAGTTTTGTTGGGGAATTGTTCATGAAGAAAAAATTATCGGGCTAGTCGATGCACTAAGGGGTTACCCTAATGCGAATATTGCGTACCTTGGTTTACTTGTATTAAGGGAAGATTTTCAATCAAAAGGATTTGGGCGAGTCGTTTACCAAGACGTTGAAAAAATATTTCGAAATTGGGAAGGGATAAATCTAATCAGACTTGCGGTTGTACAAACTAATGATCAAGTTCTTCCTTTTTGGAATAAGCTAGGATTTCAAGAAACAGGGATCGTTAAGGATTGGAATCAAGAGAATATAAAAACGAAAGTGATAATAATGGAAAAATCTTTTTTTAAATAAAATTATCTTGTTAGCATATTTATTGATCTCGATGCAGATCGTTTCCATAATTTCTATTTCTCTCATCCTAAAATTGTATTTTTCATAATATTTTTTTGATGTCATCTTTAACAAGCTAAATCAGAGAAGGAGGCCCACATGAAATTTCCTATAATTATTTTATTAAGTGTAAGTTTTTTTGCTTATGCTGAAAGAAATAAAAGTGAGATTCAGCAATTGCCAAATTATTTGAAAGGAATTGAATCAAATGGAAAGCTTTTACGCCATGGATATATTCTTTGGTTGGAAAAAAAGCCATATACGCCTTTAGTAAATTCTGAGTTGGCAAAAAAAGGTGGTGAGGTCTACATGAAACACTGCCTAGAGTGCCATGGTGTGAAAGGCGAAGGGGAAGGACCTGTCGCTAAAAAATATGGTGTGAGCGCTGCAAATATCCAAAAGAGTAAAAAACTTTTAAATACTCATGCCCTATTTATCCAAGTGGCCGAAGGCCGTGGTGATATGCCTCAATGGGTAGATGTATTAACTGAAGACGAGATTTGGGCACTAACTCATTATCTTCAAAGTTTAAAATAACTACCAATCGGTCTATGGACAATGTAAATTTGTTAAATAAACATACCACCAGAAACCTCAATTCTTTGGGCATTGATCCAGCGGTTATCTTCCATTAAAAGACTTGCAACTGCACCCCCAATATCATCGGCCTGACCAACTCTTCCTAGAGCAATTGTATTAACGGTTATACCTCTTGCGAAGCTCTCAATCTGAATTAAATTTTAAAAGTCGCTTTTTATCACGGATGTTATCGGCTCAAGTAGCTGCGATAATTATGATTTTCATTAACAAAGGGATATTTCTCAAAGCATTGTTTGGCTTTAATATCGTTTAAAAAGAATGAATTTTTAACTGGCGCATATTTAACAATATTTTTATAAACATTTTCCCATTGTTTCAAGTCATATTGCTCTTCGGCTAAATTGATAGTCGGGTAAGCAACATAGCCTTGCTTGTTGGCATCAGGAGATTTTGGTTCGTATTTTAAAAGTGGCGGGGTTGCAGAAAATTCTAACTTGCAAAAACCATTACTACATTCATGTATGATGTGCTTTTTATAATAACCACCTTCGATTGTTCTAGTTGTATTAATGTTTGCAATGTTTGATTCAATTGCAGCTTTCTTTTGATAGAGAACATTAAGCTCTTGGCAATATTGATTGATTTCTTTGTCAGAAGCTTTTTCATGATGAGCACACCCGACAGCGACAAAGATAAGTAGCAGAATAATTATTTTCATTTTTATCTCAGTTCAATTTAGAAATACATTATTAAATTTTTAAACCTACAATGGAATTCAAAAAGTGTTTATGTTAGCTCTCTGTAAAATGCTCATGAATGTGGGGATTTTTCTGGTGGGTTGTAAGAAACGATCCCTGCAAGTTTCAATTCCAAAACCCACCAGTTTTAAAATTCTACCATCTTTTCTAAATTAATTGCAATCTTAGAATTTTGGACAAAAAAAAGCCCAGTAGGGAATGAAGGGCTAATTATGATTACCTCTTGCGAAGCTCTCAATCTGAATTAAATTTTAAAAGTCGCCATCATCCTTGCGGGAAAATGGGGTGGCATTCAATTGTGGGGACAACCATATACAAAACGATTGTTTTATTACGGTCAAATCAGAAGATATCCTCCAGCATTTTAGCTACTTAAGGTTTACGTTGCTACTATTATCTCCTGCTTTTGCAATCGAGAGCCTCCGAGAACAGTTTAAAAAAGATCTCGGTTTTGTCCTCGGCATTTTCTAGCAAAAATCGTAATATTGCAGTGGAATCCCAAATAATAGTGAATCGCCAAAACGTAGAGATATTTATGAATGAAGTTCAAAAAGGTGATTTGATCCTTTACCAATCAGATAATGGCGAGATGAGAATCGAAATAAGGCTTATCGACGAAACGATCTGGCTATCCTTAAACCAGATGGCAAATGTTTTTGATCGAGATAAGTCTTTGATTTCAAAACACATATCTAATATATTTGAAGAAGGGGAGCTTGATCCAAGTCGAACTATTGCAAAATTTGCAACAGTTCAACGCGAAGGACAGCGGCAGAGCTTATTGCAGATAGGGCCGATGCTGGAAAACCCAATATGGGGTTAACAGGATGGAAAGGGGCAAAAATCAGAACTGGGGATGTCACTATTGCAAAAAATTATTTAAACACTAGCGAGATGGAAGGCCTGAACCGCATCGTTACTATGTATTTAGATTATGCTGATGATCAAGCGAAAAGACATCATCAGATTTTCATGCGAGATTGGCGAAATAAACTTGATGTTTTTTTACAATTTAATGAACGAGATATTTTAAATAATTCAGGTAAGGTCAGCAAGGACGTTGCGGACAAGCTTGCTCTTTCTGAGTATGAGAAATTTAATCAAAAGCGGCTAGAGAAGGAAGCTGAAAAAGAAGCTTTGGATGATGATGGTGATTTGAAGGTAATTGAAAGTAAGATTGAGAAAAGAAGCAAGAAAAAAGAATAATTTCAACATAGAAAGTGAGAATCCTGGTGATAAGTAATCGATCGTTGAATAATAACGAAAAAATTCTTTTTAAAGAAAATCCAATCAATGGAAGGGCCACAATCAAGCTTGCACTAAAGGCGATGTTTGAAGAAAAAATTCGATATCGAAACAATGGAGAAGATGGAAGTGATTCCAACGCTTTTCTTCATGCGTACTGGTCTTCGCTACTGGCCAAGGACATAAGTATTGATTGGGCCCAGCGATGGACAACTGCCCATGAGGAAGATTTTAATTCCATTTATACACAGAT
>JAURXW010000044.1 GCA_030654205.1 Bacteriovorax sp. | reverse complement strand
TAGAATTATTAATTGCAGAAATTCCTGCAACATGGGTCCCGTGGATATATCCGCCGACGAAGTTAACTTTATTCATCAAGTCTTTATCTTCTGAGTGCTGCTTAAGCCATTCCAATTCCG
Organism: Bacteriovorax sp.; assembly: GCA_030654205.1. GTDB lineage: Bacteria > Bdellovibrionota > Bacteriovoracia > Bacteriovoracales > Bacteriovoracaceae > Bacteriovorax. The sequence goes on along the minus strand of JAURXW010000044.1, from coordinate 7,493 downwards.
GAGAAGTTCCACTTAATAAACCAAGCTGATACTTACTATAGTAATCATAGAAAGTTTTAACATCATCGATAATTAAAAAGTTGTATTGATTATTGAAAACGTTGGCCGAATTGGCCGTAAAATCCCAACCGTTAATATCCCCAGGAAGTCCATCTTGGTCTAAGTCAATCTTACTACCTGCTTTTTCCTTAAGATTAACCCAGGCCTTGGCCGCTAAATCTTTGTGAGTTATATCTGTTCCAGAATCCATAATTGCGACTAATGAAGCATTAGCTGTACTTAGTTGTACAAGGGCAAATAAAGGGATTAAAATTTTCACAAGCTCTCCTGCGTAAAGTGATGGCCGAAACCTAGCATTTTTTTTGCAAAAATGAATTAAAAAACGCGTTACAAACGCCTCATTATATAGATTGTAAGTAATTGTTAGACGCAAAAAAATTATTGAAAGGAATTGGTAATGAAAAACAAGGTATTTATTACACGCTCGATACTTCCAGCTGGCATCGAACTTTTGCGCTCAGCAGGCTTTGAAGTCTCGGTTAACGACCTTGACCGAGCGCTAAGCTATGAAGAATTAAAAGAAAAAGGCCATAGTGCCGACGCGCTTATTACAATGTTATCTGATCGCATTGACGAAGAATTTTTGACTTATAATTCTCATTTGAAAGTTATATCAAACTATGCGGTTGGCACTAATAATATAAATATAACTAAGGCCCACGAGCTTAAAATACCCATTGGTAATACTCCTGATGTTTTAACTGAAGCCACTGCCGAAGTTGCACTTGGATTAATGATTTCTGCCACGAGAAATTTCTTTTCGGCGAATGCCTGTGCTCAAAACGGAGAATGGATTGACTGGCATCCAACGAAGCATTTAGGTCACGGGTTGCGTGGTAAAACTTTAGGGATAGTAGGTTTGGGTCGAATTGGAATGCGTCTGGCAGAAATGTGTTCCAGTGCTTTTAAGATGAAGATTATTTATACGGCCAATTCGGATAAAATAAACTCCATGAGTGCCACAAGAGTAGATCTTGCAGAACTCTGTACCCAAAGTGATTTTATTTCTCTGCACACTCCACTTACTGATAAAACGAGAAATCTCATTGGAAAAAAAGAATTAAATGCCATGAAAAAATCTGCTGTTTTGATCAATACTTCAAGAGGAGAAATTATCAATCAGGAGGACCTGTTTTTTGCCCTCCAAGAAAAAAATATTTTTGCAGCTGGGCTTGATGTGACAACACCGGAGCCTTTACCAGTTGAGCATGGATTATTTAAATTAAAAAATGTAATGATTCTTCCTCATATAGGTTCAGCGACTTATGAGGCACGAAATGCAATGTCGATTTTAGCGGCAGAAAATATTATTGCAGGAATTAATGGGTCGGAGTTAAAATCGTGGGTAGACAAAAAGGACCTCCTTCCGTAGAGGTCATTTTCTAGTAGATAAGTAAAATGCATTTCCATTTCACTATCTTCATTTTTTTATTTAGAGTGAATTATTAACTTTAATATTTGTAATTCTCGTTGCATCTTCTCCGCGCCCGCCATTTTGATCACGGTGTACAGAAACCTGGCAATCCTCTCCTTCTGGGCGTGTATAATCTTGGTCACCACGAACTAAAATTCCTTCAACTAAACCAGTGCGCGAATCCACTACCGCCGATCCAGAGTTTCCTCCGTAGGTATCAGCATTAGTTGTGAAATAAATGGCCTTTGAATTATCGCGCATATCGGCCGCTGAAGTAATTTTTAAAGGAAGACCTGTAGGGTGTCCAATGACAGTAAATACAGTTCCGTCGGCCACTTTGCCAGTCGTTCTGTATTTAAGAGGAACTCGTCCTGGAACGGGCCGGTCAAGTTTAACAACAGCAAAATCGTTCATGTTTGAAGCATTTTTTTCACGCGAAATAATTTTTGTGCAATGAAATACCTGATTTTTTGTAAAGCTATAAGCCATTTTTTCACCAGTTATATTTGCAAAATCAAAAACCCAAGAACTACTTTGGCAATCACTTATAGAATTAATACAGTGACCAGCTGTAACCATTGTATCAGGAGAAATCAAGAATCCTGAACAGCTAGCAGCGGCCATTTGGTTTGAGAAGCGCTCACTTTTACAAATCCCTTCATCAGCAAGAGTTCTAGATTGAAGTGTGTACGTCTCACCTTCAAGTGATAAATTATTATTTGAAATCATGGCCGCTGTTGAGCGAGAAAGCTCTCTCATTAAAGAATCAGAAGATTCGAAAACATCTAAGCGATCATCATTTCCATAAATAACTTTAGGAATAATGTTTATAGGTGAATTATTTGAAGCTGCTGCGTGAGCATGGCCAAGTGCTGAAGCTAAAGTTATTGCGATAAAAGAGCAAAGGAGAAATTTTAATTTCATTAATTTCCTTTAAAAAAATAATCAATTAATCCTAATTAAAATCAGGAAGACCATAATTAAAGAACACTATGAATAAATTTGGCACTAACATAAACTTACATTTGACAAAAATACTCAGGCTTTATCTTTGACCCTTTCCTCGAATGAAAACATTTTCCAATGATCCAGGAAAAATAATATTCATAAAAGGAGACCAAGCGGCCTTGGATTTTATATTGCTACTAGTTACAAGATGAGATTTTTTTAAATTGAGCACGGTAAATGACGCAGAGTAACCTGGCTTTAAAAATCCCAATCCATTTCCCCATTTTTTAAATAAATTAGTTTTTTGATTGAGAGAAGCTAAAAATTGATTGAAAAAAATTCCAGGATTTTCAGTGGTCATTAACGCTAATGTCTTGGCCGATATATTCTGATCTAATAAAAGCCAAGTGACAAAAGCAGCATAGGTATCAAGGCCTGGAAGTCCACTAATGCCTTTTGCTTTTTCAAGAGGCGAATGGGGAGCGTGATCAGTGGCCAGAAAATCTATTTCATTATTTCTAATGGCATCAAGTAATTTTTGAGAATCAAGAACTGAGCGGATAGGTGGATTCATTTGAAATTTGATTTGCTCAGAGTCTGGCATCAGGCGAATACTCTCCTCTGAAAAAAAGAGATGCTGAGGAGTTACTTCACAGCTAACAGATATTCCTTTTTTACGTGCGGCCCTAATGGCATCAAGACCCTTGCCTGCACTATAATGACAAAGCTTTCCTTTAAGATCATATTTTTCAATTAAATAAATCGCAAAATCAGTGGCAATTAACTCGGCCTCAATAGGACGTTTATGAAAATGATCTAATTCATTGGCATGCTTACTTAATATTTCAGGGTCTTCGCAATGAAAACTGACCCATTGATGGCGATAATTTTTTAGAACATCATCTAGCTCTGAATTATTTTTGAAATAAAGATCTCCAATTGAGGGTCCCATATAAACTTTGTAGGGTACCATGAAACTTAAAGGTAGAGTTTCAGGGCCAATCCCAGCATACATAAGAATTGGAACTTCACTCTTTTTTGCCAGCTCCATTTTTTGTAAATAACTTTCATCATCTATTGGGGGTACGGGATTATTTGGCATATCGGCCAGATGGACCAGGCCTCCATTAATGGCCGCGCAACAAGCTGATTGAAAATCTTCTTTATAATTATTTTTACCAGTGATATCTTCGCGGGCGTGAATATGGATATCCCCCATCCCTGCAAATAATAAAAAATTATCATCATAGTAATAATCAACTTCAGAAGTATTCAAGAGACATTCGCCCACATTGGTAATAAGTCCAGTGTCAGAATCAAATCGTATTTCTTTTCTTTTAACTTCATCACTAGTCGCGCAGATAGCTTGAATCGATTTGATTGCCATACTTAAAAATCCACTCTCGTATCATATTCAAAACGCCAAAGCCTTTGATCAATATCTGAGATGGTCAAAATTTTGGTTGTTTCACTTTGGAATAGTTCGAGTTTTTCGACAATGGCATTAGCGTTGGATTTTCGATAGAGAAAAAAATTATACTTACTCATAATTTCTTTAAGGGCCTGTTCACTTTTGACTTTGAATGAAAAAATGACACCATTGTTTGGAGAATTATGAATCACCGGTGTCTGAGGCTCCAATTCGAAGAGTTTAAAAAATAATGGGCCTCTTTGAACACTATCTGAAATAGCATCGACCTCGAATTCAAAAACGTCCGAAAGAAAATCCATCATCCGGATTTTATCCTGACTGTACAAAAGAAGTGGACCGCAAACATATTCCATATCTTAATGGTAAGAGAAGTTGGAAAAGAAAACAACTGCTTATTAAATTAGATTTTTGGAATTAGTTTTACAGGAAGCACAGAACTTCTTTGAACAGTTTCACCTTTACACTCATTATCCAAGCAGTGATAAGAACGATTACAGCCTAGGTCAGTATCTAATTTAAAATCGTCTCCACCTCTCACGAGAATTCCTTCAACCACTTGAGTTTTTGCATTTATGACAGGAGATCCAGAATTGCCACTGAAAGTATCAGCGTTAGTAATAAAGGAATAAGTATTAGAGTTATCTCGAATTTTAGCTTGATCCGTTAAAATTTTAGGTAAACCCATGGGATGGCCGACAACATATAACAAATCAACTGAATCAACGATTCCACTTCGACGAATTTTTAGTGGAAAACGATCAGTAATTTTTCGACTAATACGAACCAAAGCATAATCCAATTTGGGATTTTCCGAACTGGAGATGATTTGAACACAAGAAACAATATTATCTTTTAGAAAATCAATTGTCCCATCAGCTCCTTCAAAAAATGACGAATCATTATAATCTAAAATCCAATAATTATTTTGGCATTCATATTTGTCTTTCAAGCAATGTCCGGCCGTTAAAATTAAATCGGGACCAACTAAAAATGCTGAACAGCTTGACGTTAAGGGTAATTCACTAAATTTTTCATCAGCACAAAAATTCATCCCACTTCCAAGACTTCTGGTTTTAATGGAAATTGATTTTTGATCTTCGTGAGTAACTCTCCATTTCGGAACCTGAGCTAGAATGGCCCGTGAATTTTCAATCTGTAGTTTATTATCCTCTTTATTTAATTCCGAAATTAGAGATCTATTATCATCACCATAAATGCCCTTATCTCCAATATTCAAAGTACTGGCCTTTAAATATGGGCTCCAGCAAAATACTGTAAAGGTAATAGCGAATAAACATTTCATCAAAAGCTTTTAGCTTAAAGTTAATAAATTTTCAGAATTATAAATCTTTGATGTAAATTTTACACTCGACTGAAGTCACAACATCTGGTTCATGAACTCTAAATATTAAATGTCCTAATTTTTTTGAAATTAAATCACTAATAATTTCTGCATGAATTAATTCTGAATCTTTATAAAGATCTCGAGTTGGATCAACAGCTTCAGACAACGATTGGCGAAGAAAAGATTTTTTGGAAATACCTATTAACCAAGGCACCGTTATATTTTGAAGCTCAAGATTTTTAAGTAACTCATCAAAACGGTTTAACAATTCCCAATTTTGATCATAGCTTTTAGAAAATCCAAAACATGGATCAAAAATAATTTTATCTTTAAATCCAATAGCATTTAGTTTTTCAAATCCATTTGTGAAACTTTCAAAAGATGATTCAATGATGTCTCTAGTCTCAAGGTACAACATATGTTTTAAAACATTCTCCCTTTTGGGGATATGCGTACTCGAAAATATGTAATAAAAATTTTCCTGATTTTTTTTACTTTTTAAAAGCGCAATAACTTCCTCATCTAAAACACCTGACACATCATTAAAAATAAAACCACAGTTATTATATCGCGATTTAAACTGCTCTTCAAAATAGAGAAAATTTTGAGGTTTATAGGTATCAAAAGAAATCCAATGCCCGCTAAAATCAAGCTCTTTTACTTGCTCAAAAAAAAGATCGAACCTCGCTCTTTCATCGATAAGGGAAATCGCTTGATTCATCGGAGCAGTAGATTCAAAGCCAAAATCAAAGGCCAACGAAGAATTCGCTAAAAATTTATTAAGGGTCTTTATCAAGGTATCTGTATTTAAATATAACTTTGGATCTGAAAAAGAATTGGGAGTTATATTAATAACTCCCAATGTATTTATATCTGAAAATTTTATGAGCTTAGGCAAGTATGGGATCTAGATTACCAGTGCTGCTAATTGGATTTGCACTGTCAGTCGGCGTTTCATCTTTTGGAGCTGGTTTTTCGGCCTTAAGCGGAACTCCAATGTCAATTCCCGCAATAACATCTTTAACCTGTTTAAAATCGATTGTTTCCCATGCCATTAGGGCGCGGGCCAAACGGTCAAGACCGTCGCGGTTTGATTTTAAAATATTAATGGCCTGTTTGTAGTTTTTCTCAATAATACGATTAATTTCTTCATCAATTTCTTGAGCAGTTTTTTCTGAATAATCAGTGTTATCACCCATTCCTGAAAATGGAGAAGTTGAAGATTTATTATAATTGATCGGTCCCATTTTTTGAGACATACCCCATTTACAAACCATATTACGTGCCAAACTTGTTGCTCTTTCAATATCGTTAGAAGCACCAGAAGTCATTTGCCCGTAAACAATTTCTTCGGCACAACGTCCACCCATTAAAAAAGAAATAAAATTTTCTGCACGGTCATTTGTAAGTGACAACATATCTTCACTTGGAAGAGTTTGTGTAACTCCCAATGCACCACCACGAGGCATAATAGAAACTTTATGAATAGGATCAGTATGAGGTAAATTCATGCCAACTAAAGTATGTCCGGCCTCATGATATGCAGTCATCAATTTTTCTTTATCAGAAATAACTAAAGATTTTCTCTCAGGTCCCATTAAAACTTTATCTTTTGCCTGTTCAAAATCTTCATTCGAAAGTTTTTTCTTATTTAAGCGAGCAGCATTAAGAGCAGCTTCGTTAACAAGGTTAGCGAGATCTGCACCAGTAAATCCCGGTGTTCCTTTTGCAATAACTTCTAAATCAATATTGTCTTCAAGAGGTGTTTTTTTAGTGTGAACTTTTAATATTCCCAAACGTCCTCGAACATCTGGAGCTCCGACCATCACTCTTCTATCAAATCGACCTGGTCTTAACAAGGCCGGATCGAGAACATCAATTCTATTGGTAGCTGCAATTAAAATAACACCTTCATTGGATTCAAATCCATCCATTTCAACCAGAAGTTGGTTAAGAGTTTGTTCACGTTCATCGTGACCTCCTCCCATTCCCTGACCTCTATGTCGTCCAACAGCATCGATTTCATCAATAAAGATAATACATGGAGCGTGCTTTTTTCCTTGTTCAAATAAATCACGAACTCTTGAAGCCCCAACTCCAACAAACATTTCAACAAAGTCTGATCCAGAGATTGAGAAAAAAGGAACATCTGCTTCACCGGCCACAGCTCTTGCTAAAAGAGTTTTACCTGTCCCGGGAGGACCAACAAGGATAACCCCTTTTGGAATTTTACCACCAAGTGCTGTGTATTTTTTTGGGTCTTTTAAAAAATCCACAACTTCTTCAAGTTCTTC
>JAURXW010000042.1 GCA_030654205.1 Bacteriovorax sp. | reverse complement strand
TTCTGTTGGGGCATTCTTAATATCTGTATTATTTGTTATTTTTCTCAAGGAGAAAGCGCATGAAAATTAAAATTTTTAGTGGTGATATGGGCGGTGGTAAAGTTGTAAGGGGAGATGGTTCTGGAGGAGGTAAGGCATACGCAGGAGAAGGCTTACGTGGGCTTTAAAATCAATATGTTAGCGATTGTTTTTTCATGTTATTATTGATAAAACTTACTTTTGGAGTCTTATATGAATGCAATAAAAATTAGTGATGTTGAAGCTTTTAAACGAGAATCGGATAAGGCGAGAAATATTCCTCTTTCAAAAGAAGATATAAAGCGAATTAATGAAATTGCACGAGAAGCTGAGCTTGAAGAAAATGAATATGATGAAAGCAATCTTCCGTTAACTGCAAAAGATACTGATGAATCAAGTTCTGTGAATTTCTAAGGATAAAAATGGGAAAGGTTGTACGTTTTTCTGAATTTGATAATTATTTATCTGAGCTAAAAGCTAATGGAACAAAAATAGAGGGAACGATTCTCGATGCAAATGTTATCATTACTCTTAATTATGAGCCGAAACGTTTTCATACTCGGACGTTTGATTTTATAAAAGAAAAAATTCAAAGCGAGGGTATTTCTTTATTTACTACAGTTAATACTACTCAAGAATATTTGGATTTTTATAGACGCTTACTTCTAACTGAAGGATTGAGAACTGCCATACATCCTAGTTCAGGAATTGATCTACCAAATAAAAAAAAACAGGCAATTAGATTACAATCTACGATACTGCAAAATCGAGAAAATCATCAGGGTGCAGAACCTGTTTTTAATGATCGTGAAATTAAAAAAATTCGAGAAGTTTTTTTTCAATCTGGCCCAGCCGGAATAAAACTTTGGAGATCGCTTTGTGAGCTATATTTAAAAACCCAATTAAAAATTGAGTTTAAGGCACTTGAAAAGCTAAATATCACTTATCTCAGCATGTATAATGATGATCAAAAGGAAATATTTACTAAAAAAATTACTTGGGAAGAAGCTATCGAAATTTGTTCCGATATCGGAGCCGGCTTTTCTGACTCGATGATTTTAAATGCTCTTCAATGTACAAGCCTTCAATTTACAATAAGTCTTGATAGTGATCTTGCTTATTCAGTAATGGCTAATCCGAATCTTAAAGATGTTATAATGCCTGATGGGCTTGTTGATAATCTTTAAAAGCAATGACTCTTAATTTCATTCAATACTCTTGACTAGTTCACTCAACTTAATGGAGTATAAGTTTGAAATTTTTATAAGAGTTGCGAGCGTTACATTTTTTCCACTTTCAATTTTTTGAAGATGTCTCCAGTTAGGCCAACCTTGATTCTCTGTTTCTTCTAAAGTCCATCCTTTAGAATTTCTAATTTCTCTTAATTTTATCCCGAGTTTTTTAATTAGTTTTTCTTGATTAATTTCTTTAGGCATTTAAAAATTATTCATTACACCTCTTAAATTATGTACCACCGATAATATGTAATATGTAATATGTTATTATTTAAATAAATACTAACTAAAACATTTCTGCTAAAATAAACGCATGGACTTAATGAAAATTTTAATTGTTGATGACGAACCGGATATTTTAGAATTGATGGTCGAAGAGTTTACCTATAAAGGTCATAACGTCTTTACGGCTATGTCGGGCAATGAAGCCGTAAGGAAAATTCAAGAAAACTCATTTGATGCTGTCGTTTCAGATTTTAAAATGCCTGATGGAAATGGGATGGTTGTTTTAAAGTTTGTTAATACTCTTCCAAATAAACCTGCATTTTTCTTTGTATCTGGTCAAGCAGATGTGAGCGTCGAAGACTGTTTAAAGGCAGGAGCAATAGCATTTTTCTCTAAGCCATTTGATTTGGATGAGTTGGTTGTTGAGGTTGAAAAAAAATCATAGATCTCACGGTAATCATAAAAAAGAATTGCACGATTCATTCAGACATGCAAAATAAAGTTTAAACTAGTTGCTGGAAAAGATAATCAATTCAAATTGCCATTAGGAAAAGAAGTGAAATATAAATATCTTATGGAGCTTCCACTGTTTTATAGAAATATAGAAAATTCTTAATGTATAAATCGACGTGCAAATTTCGTAATTATTAAAATTTAGAAATATTAAATTGATTAATAATTAGCTTAATGTATTACTCCAAGGTCCAGCATTTATAACATTATTAAAACCATTTTTTTTAAGTATTCCAACGGCCATCCCGCTACGTGTTCCAGACGCACAACAAAGTAGGACTGTTTTAGTTTTATCAAGTTTTTTAGATTCTTTGTTTAACTCATCCAATGGAATGTTTATACTTTTAGGATTATGTCCTGATGTATATTCACCTTTTGAACGAACATCAATTAAGATGGCACCTTCATCCAATAGCTTGGGCAATTTATTTTTAATCATTTTAAAGCGATAAATTCTATAGCCGAAAAATAGAACTATTATTAAGGGGAAAATGTACGATTGATAATTTTCAAAATTCATAAATATCCTTGGTATATAAATTAATTAATTTTATTTGCTAAAACTTGAACGACAGCACTCATTCCATTATGTCCTTGTCCTTCTTGGATTTCTCTTGTTGTTTCTTGAAGTATTGTGAAATTCAATCCATTAAGCTCTTCTAAAAGATCGATTTTAGTCATTAAGAAATCAATATTATTAGGGCCCCCCGTTTTAATATCTATTTGCTTAGGAGTGTAAGATTCTAATATAAATAGTCCTGAATTTTTTAGTCCAT
>JAURXW010000034.1 GCA_030654205.1 Bacteriovorax sp. | reverse complement strand
TCAATGTTAGATTTAGCAACATCACTAATTAAAAATTCCGAAGAAGCCCAGCAGATACACTCACTTTTAGACAATATTAAACCTTCTGATCCGGATTGGAATTGGGATTTCAAAAGAGCACAAAGAATAAGGTTGGAGCTTATCAGTAAAATGGAAGGTGATGAAAAAGCAACCCAATTTTTAGAACAAAACATTGCTAATTCTGATTTTAGAAAAAAAACGATAGAAACAGCTCTCTCAAAAAAAGATTATAAGAAAGCAATATCATTTTTATATAAAAATATCCAATTAGCTATATTACTGGCAAACACACCAAATATTGATTTCGATTTGCGTAAAATAATTATAGAAAACTTACCCAACGATAAAGAGATTCAAAAAGATAAATTACTATTATTGCTAAATTTTGATGAACAACATATTGATGAAGCTTTTAAAATAATACAGGATATAGACCTTTCTAAAATAACCTATCTTGAATGTAGGCCGATTTTACAAATAACACAACAAATGGAAGCTTGGGATTTTGAAGTAATAATTATCAACAAACTTCTCGAGAATGAAAAGGATGAAAAATACAAGTTTTATTTACAATGGAGATTGTTTTGTGCCTATCTGAATCTAGATAGATATCAAGAAGTAATCGAGATCGGAAAAAGACTTCTTGAGAAGGATTTAAATAAATATCAATTAACACCACTAAATAAAGAAGCCTTGTTAACTAATACAATTATTGCTTGTATTGAGAGAGGAAAAATTGATCAAAAATCATATTTATTAGCTAAGGATTTATTATGTAATTATCCATTAGAAAATCCATCTTATGAGTTTAAGATAGGCGTTGAAGCTGAATTATATTTACTTAATGATGACGTTGAAAAAGCTCTTCAATCAGTGATTGAAGGGGTGAAAATAAAAAAAATATTATCTCGTTTAGATTACGCAAATCTCAATTTTTTGCTCGGAATAAAAATTGGAAATAAATGTGATATTTCGTTAGAACCATTAGAAAAAGTTGGAAATAATTCATTTATAAAATTTAAAAATATTGATCAATGGTATTTTATTGGAAAAAATGATGAACTCGATGCATTGCAAATATCAGAAGAGAATAAAAAATACTCTGCCCTTATTGGTAAAAAATGTGGCGAAATAATTAGTATTGAATCAAGATACACTAGCAAAAAACAAGAAAACGAAATAGAACTTATTTACTCAATCGAAAAATATATTTTATGGCAATCAGTACAAAACTTTCAAACACTATCTAAAGATGGTGATTTACCAGGTGTTCAGCTTATTGAAATTCCTCAAAAAGAAGACTCTATCGATCTTCAAAACCTAATTACTATGTTTGAAGACATAAATAAACCAAAAAATCCGCTTTTTGAATTTTACTGTAAAGGAAATGTTTCTTTAGCAATGTTAGCATTAACCGAAGGCGGGTTAACAAATGCAATAGGTAGAATCAATGAAGAAAAAAGGGGATATATCAATTTTTCCACCGGGGATTCCGAGGAGTTTGAAAAACAAAAGGAAACAGCTAATAATATCATTATTGAACAACAATCATTCTATATTGATAGCACATCGGCATTACTATTGTCCGAAACTGGGATTTTACTGGAGATACTCTCATTTCTTCCTAATCTAAAAATTCCAAGTTCAGTAATCAACTTTTTAGCAAATACCGCTGAAAAATATCTCATCAAATCAGATAAAAGTGATCGAATGAAGTATTCGAAAGGGAAACTTTCTATTACTACATTTTCAAAAGATGAATTTAATCAGATACATTCAAATTTTATAAAAAGCATTAAGGCACTTGAATTAAATAAAAATAATATCGGATTCATTTCACCAGCAAACAAAATTGATTGTTTTTCAGAAAAGAAAATATCTGCTGAACTATGTGATGCCTGCATTTTGGCACAAAAAGAAAATATACCGATTTTGACAGAAGACTACCTATACTTAAAAACCAATGAATTAGAAACATCGAAAAAAGCTCCTGAATATTTCTCCTCATTAGCTTTGTTACGGGTGTTAATCGATAAAGAAAGAATAAGTTTTTCAAAATACTTAGATTATTTTAATTATCTTTCTTCTCATAGATTTAGGTTTCTTTCAATTAGTTCAATTGATCTTGAAAAAGCTGTTTTTGGAGATGGAAATATCAATATCGCAAAACCGGAAAACATTCGTAATTTCAATTTTCCCTTCACTTTAGCAGAAGGTTACGGAGTAACTTTTAATTCCAGTTTTACAGTTATAGGTACCTTTGTAATTAAGGTTTTAATTGACAATACAATTACCGAGGAAATTACAGAAAAAATATTTTTTGAAATCTTACAATCCTTTCCCACAAAAATGCCAAAAAAGGAATTTGGGTACCTGTTATTAAGAGAATGCATAAAAGAGATAGAAAAAAATGATTCAAAATATATCTTTCATCCAAAGAATTCAATCATGTATAAAAAAATATAGAAAATAATGAATGTAATAAATTTTTATAAGATAGAGTCAAAACTTTGGACACTACAATGATTTTTATACAAATGACAAAAGTATATTATATTAAGTTATTATCATTGTTATATAACTACAAATTGATTGAATGATCATTCGCTTTTTTCCACCTTTGCATCCCTATTACTTTCCTTTATAATACCCCCACAGGCAGTGACGGAGGAAAGTAGGCCGGACGATACCGACAGAGATGTGGACAAATGTTGAGAGTCCACTCGGAGGTAGACCGGGTGAAGTTCCCTCTTGAGTCGTTCCAGGGAAGAGCAGTGATTAGTGATTAGTGATTAGTAATTGGTAATTAGGAAAACCTAAAAACTAATTCTGCTGAGTAGTTGGAACCGTAATCTCAACGTTATCAGAGAAACCGACACGCTTACTACGTCATCGTCGGAACAAGAGGGCCTCATTGAGGCCAAGCCGGGTGGTACCGCGGGAAATGTCTCCCGTCCCGTTTTATGGGATGGGTTTATTTTTTTTAAGTGCAGGAGAAGAAAATGGCAGAAGAGAACGTGCTGCAAGAACTGGAAGACGCGCTGACCAAAGGTCTTGAAGAATTGAAGTCGGTGGCTTCTGAAGAGGCGCTGCTGGCCTGGCGCAATCAATACCTTGGCAAGAACACGGCCATCACACAGGCTTTCCAGGCGATGGGCAAGCTCTCCGCGGAGTTACGTCCGCAGGTGGGGCAGGCCGCCAACCGCGTCAAGGTGGCGCTGGAGGCTGCTTTGGCCGAGCGCAGCGAAAGTATCAAAGAGTCCGCGTTGGCGGCGTCAATCGCCAGCGAAAAGCTGGATGTGACCCTGCCGGGGCATCCGCTCACCCCCGGGCGGCTGCACCCCGATACGCAGATGCT
>JAURXW010000020.1 GCA_030654205.1 Bacteriovorax sp. | reverse complement strand
CACCGAGTTTTAAAATTTCATATTCCATCCCAGCATTTTTTAAAAAGACTTTATCTTTTTTCTTCATTGTCCCTTCGACAACTCTGACCAAGATAACAACTCCTTGGTAATTATCGAACCAAGAATCAAAGATCAAAGCTTGAAGATCATTATCTCTTTTGCCCACTGGAGGTGGAATTTTTTTAACAATAACTTCTAAAAGTTCATCAATTCCCAAACCACTTTTTGCTGATACCAAACATGCATCACTGGTATCTATACCAATTATGTCTTCTACTTCTTTTTTAACCTTTTCAGGATCGGCATGGGGCAAATCAATTTTATTAATAACTGGGACAATTTCCAAATTATTATCAATGGCCATATAAACGTTGGCCAGAGTTTGAGCTTCTACACCTTGAGAGGCATCAACGACTAAAAGTGCTCCATCGCAAGATGCCAATGATCGTGAAACTTCGTAGGAGAAATCCACGTGCCCTGGAGTGTCTATTAAATTAAAATAATAGGTATTTCCGTCAAGCGCCTTATAGGTAATGCGCACTGCTTGGGCCTTAATGGTAATACCGCGTTCGCGCTCAAGATCCATATTATCTAATAAACGGTCTTTTTTCTCGCGGTTACTGACGGCGAAGGTTGCTTCCATGATCCTATCGGCGAGTGTAGACTTGCCGTGGTCAATGTGGGCGATGATAGAGAAATTGCGGATAAACTTTTGGTCCATATTGCCTGCATAAAGATTGTAGCATTTAGATTGTATAAGGGAACGCAAGAGCATATCATTAGAAATTAAATCAGGAAATCTTAAAGAAGAAATTATGAAAATAGACTTTCGCATCGAACACATTGATCCTCTTGGGCAAGGCGTATTTAAATCTGAGGAAACTGACCCCGAGAGTGGTGAAGTTAAGCGCCAAGTAACCTTTATTAAAAAGACATTGCCTGGTGAAACAGGAAGCGCTGAGATTTTTTCTTCGAAAAAAGGCGTGCGATTTGCCAAACTTTTAGAGATTAGTCGGCCTTCTCCGGATAGAAAAGTTCCAGACTGCGTGCATTTTAATCAATGTAACGGCTGTGATTTTCAACATACCACTTACGAAAAAGAGCTTGAATATAAAAAACAAGCCCTGACTCGACATTTGTTTAAATTTCCAGAAATGCCCATTACGGTGCATGGCGCGACTCGTCGTTTGAATTATAGAAATAGAATTCAACTTCATTACGATAAAAAGAAAAAATTATTAGGCCTTTTAGATGAGCAGCAACAAATCATTGCCGTTCCCAATTGCTTAATTATTGACCCAAGCATCGCCTATGAACTTCGAGCTTTATATGCAGAAAATTCTTGGCTGAATCTTTTGGCAAAAGAGCCGCCGATTGGTCATATTGAACTCTACGCTAAAGAACACGACACTCGCGAAGGACATAATGTTCAACTTTCAATAAACCGCAATTACGCCAATGGTGGATTCACTCAAGTCAATTTTGAGATGAATGAAAAACTCCGCAATTGGGTACAAAAAAAGGCTGAACAAGTTATTCCGGCCAAAGCAATGGTCTATGACCTTTTCGGTGGAAACGGAAACCTAACTGCCAAATTTAGAAATCAAATCTTAGTTGTGGATAAATACAGAAAACCACCTGATGCTAATGGACACCAAAAATTTTATTCGTGCGATTTATACGATAAATCGGCAATAAAATCTTTAATTGGTTTAAAAGCCAATGGAATTCCTCGTCCAAATTGGCTAATTATCGATCCTCCAAGATCGGGACTTAAAAATCTTCATGAATTCTTAGCCGAGTTTAAACCTGATGGTTTTATTTTTATTGCCTGTCAGGCCACTAGCTTCACAAGAGACACTTTGCCCGTTTTAAAAAATTATGAACTTCAAAGTTTAGAGTTATTCGATTTATTTCCTTCAACTCAACATTTTGAAACAATAGGCATATTTACAAGAAGAAAAAATAACGAGTAAAATAGCAACTTCTCTATTAGTCTTTTAGGATATGAGGTTCTAAATGAAAAATGCTTTAAGAAGTATTAAGCACCATGGATATTTAGGTACATTTTTTTTAGCTGCTATGTTTTTAGCTTCTTGCGCTACTAATGAGCTCGCAGAAAAAACAACTGAACAAAAAAAATCTGAAGTTTATTACGGACAAGGCACGAGCGAGCTCATTAAGAAAAACTATTCTCAGGCTTTGATTAATTTATTGAAGGCCAAAGAACTAGAACCTAATGATTCACAAATCAGAAATAATTTAGGAATGGCCTATTACTTTAGAGAACAACCTGCTTTAGCCGAAAAAGAATTATTAAAAGCACTTGATCTCGACCCAAAAAACTCAGATGCCCGTGTTAATCTTGGTTCAATATATATGGAGCAAAATCGCTTAAAAGAAGCAAAATTCCAGTATGAAAAAACACTTGAAGACCTAACCTTTACTAATCAATTCAGAAATTATTACAATCTTGCGGTTTTGGCCTTAAAAGAAGGTGATCGAGCTACAGGATTTGAATATCTTTTTAAATCAATAAAAGAAAAAGATGAATATTGCCAGGCCCATTTTAAACTTGGTGAACTTTATTTTGAAGAATATAAATTCAAACAAGCTCTAGTTTCTTTTCAAGAATCATCTAAAGGCACTTGTGTCACTGAGCCCGCTCCTCATTATCAACAGGCACTTGTCCTAATGAATTTAAATCGATTTGAAGAATCTAGAATCAAACTTAAAGACATAATGACTAAATTTCCGAATTCACGCTTTAATACACTGGCGGGAATTCAATTAAAAAAAATATCTGCTGAATTACGTGAACAGTCTGCAAACCAAAATTTTCAAACAGAAATAATAAAAGAATCCAAAACTATTGAATCGCCTAACTTTTAAAAAATTATGACAGAAGAAATAAACGACACACCTACAGACGAAAATGAAACTCAACCAATTGTAACAGATTCAATTGCGGCGGATCCTATTGAGCGAGTTGAACATCTCGAAGTCAAAGAGGTTCCGGAAACAATTATTTTCATTGGAGAACTTTTACGTTCTAAACGTGAAGAAAAAGGCTTAAATCTAAAAGCTATTTCTCAACAAACAAAAGTCCACATGGGATTACTTGAACACCTGGAAAATAATGATCTCGCTAAATTGCCGAGTAAAACTTATGTTCGTGGTTTTGTAAAATCTGCAGCAAAAATTTTAGGAATAAACCAAGAAGTTGCCCTTAACTCTCTTGAAGCAACCTATAATAGAAATAATAAAAATATTAAAAAAGAAATTCCCAATTATGAAATGAGAAATGAAACTGCAAGAAATACTCTCACTTCAATGGTCGCTACTCCACTTGAAACCGTTAAAAGTGTCACAGCGTCTTCTGTTGCATTTTTAGCAAAAGTTGTCGTTGGTATTTTGATTTTTGGAGTTATTGGATTTAATATTAAAAACTTAATTGATCGTTCAGCCGAAGAACGCTTAAAATTACCTCAAGTACTAAGCACGATTCATCAAAAACTAAAAGCTGCACCAAAAACTGCACCTACCAAAACGATTGTAAAACAAGATGACAACTTAGCAGCTCAACTGAATCCCATTAAAGTAAATATTATTCAAGATAAAAAAGACTCAAGTCAGAAGTCTGAAATAACTATTAACGATGTTGTTTTAAAAACGATTTCACTAGGTGAAAAACAATTCTCTGAGGATGATTCAATTCCAGAGAATAAAATGGAGGAAATTTTTCCTTCGCGCTATAAAGTTAGAGTAACTAAGGGAATTGAAAACGTATTTATTAATGCCGTCGATGGTGATTCTTGGATCACTTATAAAGTTGATGATAAGGAAATTAAAAAATATGTTTTACGCCAAGGTAGAAGTGTATTTCTACGTGGTGAAAAAATTCGTCTATTTGTAGGAAATACCAAATCAATTAAAATATTTTACAATAATAAGCTGATCGCCCTTAATGCTAAAAGTGCTGTTAAAAACATTGTTTTTCCTGAAGATATCAAAACCAAATATATGAGCCCACTATTTGTTTTTCAAAAAGATGGAACTGTTGTGACAAGCGAAGATTATATTAAATTAAATCAAAAAGATCATCCAACAATTGTTGCTCCGGTGACTCCAGCTACTAAAAATGGAGTTACGGCACCCTCACCAAAACAACCGGTGGCCCCAACTCTTCCTGTCAATTTACCTGTGAAAAAGCTTTAATAAATTATTGTCCTATCCTATCCAATCTAGCTTTTTATAAAAATGAAAAGCTACAAAAAATAAAAGTGCACTAGGTCCAAAATTTGCAATCATGGGATCTAGAGAAGATTTTTGTGCCAAACTTATAAGAAAAAAATAAAGAATATAATAACTCACTAAAATAATTATGGCCTGTGATGAACTATTTCCTCCGGCCCCTCTTCCACGCTTAATGCCAAGGGAAAAACCTAGAAATACAAATAAAAGGATTTGAGGAAATGCTGCATATCTTGAATAGAGCTCGACTTGGGTTCGGTAATAAGTTTTTTTAAGTTCCAATGTTTCATCCGCATTCGTCTTATTCGTTACTGCTTCTTTGTATTTAATTTTTTTATCATTAATGATTTTAACCAATTCTAAATTTGTTTTCATGCTGTCTTTATCAAGCATGGTCATTGCATAATCAGAATTAAATACAGGAAAGTCGTATTCTTTAAATAAGATTTTTTCAACTTGCGTACCTAATTGATCCATCTTAATAATATTTCCTTCATTTAGATGAAGTCTAAGACTAGGTGCATGCCATTGGTCTTCATATATTTTAATCAAAGAGCCAGTGTGGGCAAAAATAATCTTTTGTTCTAATTTGTTTTTATCGAGAACATGTAAAAATACTTCTTTAAAATTATTCCCATCCTCACTTACATTTTCTGCAAATAGTGTGGCATTTGGGATGTCTGTAAAAAATTGTCCTGATTTAATACTGGTTAACATTCCGGACGATGTAAGCTTTACAATTGTATTTTTAAAAGCGGCATTCGCCTTAGGAATAAAAACGCTATAAAGAGAATGAACGGTGATCGCAATTAATAAACTAGTAACAAGAAATGGCGTATAAATTTTAAATTTAGTTATTCCAAAAGAGCGCATAGCAATGATTTCCGAGTCTTCACTCAATTTGTTCATTGTAAAAATAGTGGCAAAAAAAGCGGCCAATGGCATGGCCAATGGAAAAAACGATACGCTGAGATTTAATACCATTGAGATAACTGTCATGACATCTACGCCCTTATTAACAATAAGACCGATAACCCGAAACATATAAAATGTTATTAAGAAGGCTACAAAGAAAATGAAGCCTAAAACAAAAGGAGGAATAAAAGTGGAAGCCAGATACCTAGTAGTTACTTTTAACATAGATTGTGCTATTTTAGCCCGAATACGATTTTTTTAACAATCAATTACTAGGGCCAATGGAGTTCCAATGAAAATTAATTTAAGTTTTGAAGCAAAACAATCAGGTACTGAGCTTCATATCTTTTCTTGCTTCAACAAAACACAAGAAGTAAAAGTAACTAAAAAAGTAGAAACAAAAAAATCTGAAAAAATTCTTTCGCATTCACACTGGTCAGCTGAACTAGCTGAATCCTTTGAACATTCAGTTGCATCTAAGCATTACAAAGGTGACTGCGGCGAAATGTTTTCAATCACAATGCTAAGTGGTGCAACTGCTTTAATTGTAGGCCTTGGGGACAAAACTAAACTCACAAAAGAAATTCTAAGAAGACAAATTGCTACAGTTTACAAAGCTGTTAGTGCTAAATACGAAGATGCGACAATTCACCTCGATGGATTTATCGTTAAGGGCCACGCCGAAGAATCAATTGGCGCAATGGTAGAGTCACTTCATATGGCAGCTTATACTTTCGATCGCCATTTAGCAGTTAAGAA
>JAURXW010000017.1 GCA_030654205.1 Bacteriovorax sp. | reverse complement strand
TGGATGTCCTAAATCTATGGCTAATATAGTAGACGGCTCCGCCAGAAACTGACGGAGTGCGCCCATGCATTGCCGAGCAGGTGCTGCGGTTCATAAATCTTCCCCTTAATAGCTCTTTTCACCAATTGGAAATTCCGGTGATACTGCCCCCCCAAAATATAAAAGAGCGAAAAGGTAAGTTTGGTTAAATAATCTGTTTTTTGTACTTGATCTTTCAAAAGTGGTACCATTTAAGACGATATCACTGGCACAATTTGATCCGATATATCCAAAAGACGGTTTTTGTGTAGCTGAATGCGATAATGGGTTGATATAGGCTATCGGATAATCTTTAATTTGGCTTCATCGTGTTCTTTGAAAGCATTACTTGATTCTAATTGCGATTCTAATTCTTCCATATTATCTGCTTTTAGTATTGCACTAAACTCTTGTGCTCGTTGCAACATTTTTATATAAGCTAGTGGATCTTGTTGCCTTGTTAATCTTCGTAAAGCTCCTAAATAATCATCACGATATACTGTTGGAATTATTATTCTTGTTTGTTCTGCTTTGACTAATTCGGCATTCATCATTACTCTTGCAATTCTTCCGTTTCCGTCCAAAAATGGGTGAATTTCACTAACCATAAACATTATGTAAGCTGCTTTTGCAAATGGGTCTGTTAGTGCTTTATAAAAATCAAAACCTTTTATTAATGTTCCTGTTACTAATTCGAAATCGACAAAAAAGGTTTCTCCAGCACGATTATTTTTATCTTTAAATACGCCTGGCATTTTTGATATTCTCGCTTCCAAAAGTAATCGATGTCTGTATTGAAGAATGTTAATAAATTCTTCTGGTGAAGATGGCGTAACATTCATTTCTATTTTATTACTTACCAATTTATACGTTCCCAATATGTCGTGAGAATCTTCGTCTCTATTGAACATTGGTGTATCGGTTTCGATAATATTTTTTGCTTCTATAACTTCAAATCGAGTTCCCTCGATATAATTGGAAAAATAGGATTCAAAAAAAGAAAAATTTTGAAAAGCAGTATTCATTGTATTTCTATCTATCACATTTTTGAATTCTCTTTGTTTTAATTCTTGGAATAATATCTCAAACAAATCTATTCTTGATTGGTCATAAGGACTTCCAAATGCTCTTGCAATCGCTCGTGGAGACGATAATATTTTTGATGGTTGTGTAGATAATAATGCGCTAATAAGCTTGTTTAATTTCTCAAACTCACTTTGCATTCTTAATTTATCAGCAATTACTTTTGCCTTATCTCTAATTTGATTTAAACCTTCTTCGCCTTTTACTTGTACTATTTTCTCTAGTTTATTTTCGAGTTCAGAAATTAAAATTGTTTTAGATTCTGGCCCCGATTTTCTTGATGGTTGTAAGTTCTCTAAAAAGGCTCTTTCTTGTTGAGATACAAATAGTTCTCCCGAAAATGAATTGTCGCCTTCAATTGCTCCAATACCTTCCATAAAACGAATTGTTATTCCGGGCAATTCAATTTTTTTGGTGAAGGTATAGGTAACAAATAATTGTCCTGTGGGAGTTGGTTTAAAATCTATTGCCGAGCGATGACTTAATAATGCACCAGGATATAAATTACCTAAAATAGAAAAAATATTCCTTTTTATAATAATTTCATCAGTATCAATAAAGTTGGAAGTGAAGATACGAGGTGCAATTTTTTTAATTTTACCTGTTCTTTCAAGCATAGCAATTTGTTTTCTTACTTTTTTATCGCTCGATGAATAAATAATTTCTTGAAGATGTGTTGGGACAAAATTTTCCATTAGTGATGCTTTATTGAAGCAAAACTATACTTTATTTTCCACTAAAAGGCAGTTATTGGGCGTTTTTTTCCATTATAAATGAATATTGGAGTAGGAATGAGCGTTTTTTTCCACTAAATATTTATGATTTCTCTAAACCAGTTAGCCAAGTTTGTAATTCTTCAACAACTCAAATTGTTTGTGGAGTATTAGCTATCCACAACCGTACCCTTCGATTAGCTCATGGCAGGCCAATCGAGTCTCGCATACTCGGTGGTTCACAAATCATAATCTGAATAGCACTTTAGTTAAGATGTATCTAATTTATGCTTAAATTTGAATTAGTATAAAACGACAAGCATTCAATAAAAATATTACAATGGTGGAAAATTTTTGATTTTTATGTTGTACAAATTATGTACAAAAACCGTTAGCACTTAATAGAAATGAGAAAATTACAGGCGAAAATTGAAGGAAATTTAAAAGGAAAAAAAATATTGTTTCTTTTTCTTCTGACTAATTTTGTTTACGCATTTATGCTGATAATTACAATTCCGAAAGTAATGACATTTTCGAATGGATTAAAACTATTAGATATGATGCCTACTGGGTATGATTCAGACTACGTGAACGTTCTTTTTGAAACATTAGGAGATCATGGACGATATGCCTATCTGTACAATCAAATTCCAATAGATATGATCTATCCTTTACTTTTTGGAATAAGTTATTGTCTGATTTTAGCATATTTCTTAAACAAATTGCATAAATTAAAAAATCCATTATTCTATCTTTGTTTATTACCTCTAATTGC
>JAURXW010000071.1 GCA_030654205.1 Bacteriovorax sp. | reverse complement strand
AACATTTTGCAAACTGGCAAGACTTTGCAGAACAAGAGGCCATTGATATGGAAAATCGATTTAGTGCAAAGAAATGGGCCAATAAAACTTATTCAATTTATCAGTTATCTTTAATTGAAGCATAGGCTTTATCAGCAATATCTTTGAGCGAATACATTTTTTCTAAATGAGTAAAAGCTTTTTGCGCCATTATATTTGCGCTTTCAATATCAACGCAAGAAATTGTTTTGATCCACTCGTCCGCACTTGTTGCTTCCAAATAATCTTGAAGTTCACTTCCTTGAACACCCATTTTAGTGGAAATAATAGGGATTCCTTTAGAAATACTTTCTATCACTTTTATTCTAGTTCCTGAACCGTAAAGAATGGGGATAATACTAAAATCACAATTGGCGTAAGCTTCATCTACGTTTTCCACAAATCCGTGAAAATGAATTCCTGGCATTTTAAATAATAAAGTTCCCCATGACGAATCGCCACTACCAACGATGTGTAGTTCAAATTTTTGATGATCAATATGTGGCCAAACATCTTCAAGAAACCATTTGAGTCCATCTTTATTAGGTGCCCAGTCTAATTTACCCAAAAATAATAATTTCATTTTAATATTTTGATGATCTGATACTTTTTTTTCAATTTTTTTAAAATCTAGTCCTACTGGAATAAGTACAAATTTTGATAAATTCTCTTTGAAAAAAGATTTACAGCGAAATAAATCTTCGGCTGAAATATTCCACACTTTATTTACACGAGACAAAAGATCATATTCTAACTTGATCATCTTTCGCCCTTGCCATTTTAATAATTTCTTAAAAACAATATTGCTCTTTTTCTCAGCAGCGGTAGTCCATAGATCCCCTTCAACGTTATGGGCCCGATAAATAAGAGGGATATTTTTAATTTCTGGTAAATCCATGAAGGCCGTATAGGGATGAAGGCCATCAAAAACAATAACATCATATTGCTTGGTCTGAAGTATTTTTTGAACTTTTTTTGATAATGAAGTTGTATGGTAATACCCAGTGGTAACAGGCAGAGAAAATGATTTCAGAAAACTTATTCCCAAAAAAACAACTTTCATAATTATATTTTTAAATGATTTACGTTTTAAAAAGTATATATTTGAAAAATTAAATTCACTTTGATAACTTTGAAGAAAAAATTCATCTGAATCATCTTCATTAAATATAACAATATCCATTTCGTTAAAATTAGGTCTTATCGCTTTTAATAGTGAAGCATTCGCAACTCTTGCTCCGTCTTTAATTGGAAATATTCCTTTAGGTACGACCCAGAGACATCTATTCATAATAGGCCAAAATTATAAAGTAGTTGTAATATTTAATAAACATTTGTATCCCATGTCGCCTCTAAATCTTTTGTTAAAGTTAAATAAAGTGCAGTTAAGCTTGCACCATTAACAACAACGAAATAAGTAGGAATAGATACTATTTTACCCACAATTCCCACTGGTCTTAAAATAATTCCATAAACTGCAATAAAATAGCACAAAACTTGAACCAGAAAAAAAGCCAACATAATGGGTTGATGATTAATTAAAGAATCAACTAACGATATTAGAAAAAGTAAGATTAGAAAAATAGGCATTAACCAACGGAGAACCTTATGACCTATAAGTTGAAGTATAACAAAAAAATGATTTTTAAAATTTAATCTTTTAAAAGCATATAGAAAGCCTTTCATCCCACCCCGAATAACTCGTACACGCATCTGAAATTCCTGTAGTGGTTTTTGAGTCGTACGCTCAAAAGCAAAAGCTTCTTCTTCATAAACAATACGATAATTCTGAGCAACAATCATTAACGGTTCAGTAAAATCCTCAATAATATTTGCCGGTAATACATGATAGAGCTCTCTTCTGAAGGCATTGATACAACCCACAGCTCCAGTTAAAGTAAACATTCGGCTCTGGGCCTTCTTGATCGCTAATTCGTAACTCCAATAAATCTTAGTAGCAATTCCCATACTACTTTTATCTTTATCAAAATAAGAAAGATTTCCACTGACCATCCCCACAGATTTGTCGGCAAAATTTCTAACCAATTTCAAAACAGCATCTTTTTTATAGATTGCGGTTGCATCCGAAAAAATAATAATTTCATTTTTCATGGCAAGAACTGCTCTATTTCTGGCCTCTGTTTTTCCAACTCGGCCTTCTACTCTGAAGAGCCTTACACCAAAACTTTCGAATTGCTTCACTATTTCATCAGTCTTGTCAGTAGAGCCATCAGAAACAATAATAATTTCAATTTTTTCTTTTGGGTAGTCGAGCTCGAGAGAATTTTGAATTTTTGTCGCAATAATCGCTTCTTCATTATAGGCAGCAATTAAAAAAGAAACCTTTGGAAAAAGACCATCGTCTTTTAGAATTGAATTTTTAAAAAAAACTGAAATAATTATTAAGATTAATGGATATCCAATATAAGAAAACAAAATAACAAAAATTAAAGCTACAATGATTGTATTCATCACTGCAATCCTTTCGATATAAGCGCAGCCTCTAGACCATTTATAGGAGCCTCATTTTTCTTTTTCATATAAAATTGTCCCGAAGCAACAGTTAGTCCTAATAATATATAAGGATATAGTAAATAGGTATGAGATAAAAAAGTAATTGCTGTTCCGTATGACAAAATAGCTAAAATAAATTCGGGATGCTCTATCTTCATTGACCATGCCGATTTAAATGAATAAAACCAAATACCAATATAAAAAATAAAACCAACAACTCCAGTTTCGGCTAAGGCCAAAAGCCATGTGGAATGTGCAGTTTTAAATTGTCCCTCTGTACCAACATGACCATCGGTATATTCAAACAACTTAAGTGGAAAGCCGTCATACCCTACACCTAAAAGTGGGTGCTTAATTCCCATTTTTAAAGCTGCAAGCCAATATATTTTTCTATTTGAAGTTGAACCTTCAACATCTTCCGAGTCTCGCTTGATCAAGGACATAGTTGCAATACTAAGACAAAATCCAACTATAACAATAAAAGTTGCCAGTTTTTTATTGGCAGATTTAAGCCAGAACCAGCCGACGGCCAATGCACCAATACCTAAAATTGCACCTCTAGATTTAGATTGCCAAATTAAATAAAAATAAAATGAAAAAACAATAACTGAAAATAAATATCTTAAAATAGTAGATGAAATTCCTTTTAAAAAAGAGAGAGTAAACGGAATAACTAAAATCATAATGGCAGCTATGTCATTCGAATTTTCAAAAATCCCTGTACTCACGAGTCTATCACCTTCAGCAACTTTACCCAAAACGACCGAGTTATAAAATGACATTATTGCTTTTTCACTTATGCCTAAAACTAAAGCCGATTGTATTGGCAAAATGAATTCTTTTTTATCAACAACATTAACAATTAAAAAATAAACGATAATTCCTTTAATAAAGTTTTCTTCATAATTAAGTAGCCCGCCAATAATTTGCTCTGATGGAATTATAGAAAAAAAAGTCCAAACAGCAAAAAACAAAACACAGGCACTGGCCATGTTCCATTGAAAATAAAATCTTTTCCTGACAAGCTTGTGTCCAATAAAACTTAAAAAGCATAAAACAAAAATATCGCGAGGCATACCGGCCATCACTTGGTCTTTGAAAATTTCCCATGGTCTTGAGATTAACAAAAATATAAAAAAAGAAACTGCATATTTGGGATCAAAAACAGACATGGTAATTAAAAGGGCGAAGGCAAAAGAAATGATAATTCCGGCACTTCCCCACTCATTTATAAAAAGCATCGTCAGGCCCAGAAAGAGCCCAATCAATAACGGAACAATTATTTTTAAAGATACATTTTCAAGGCGGTCAAAAGTTTTAGCGGCTTGATCTCTCCAGGCAAAATAGACGAAAAAAAGGCATAATGTCGATATGATAAATTGATGTAGCGTAAATAAAAAATTGTCACCTGCGATCATATTTTATCCGCAGTTTAGGAATTATCAATTTTATCATTGCCTAATTTTCTGACCGATGAATCATTTTCAATTAATTTAGTTTCTTCCCAAATAATTTCTTTATTCGTCATAAGACCAACTTCACCAATATGAGGCATGACTCCGAAATACTCTCCATGAAGATCTTGGGCCATAATTTTTGCTTTTTCAGAGGGGCTTAATTGTAAAATCTCATTAAAAAATACATATCCAAAACATAGGACTAATCCAACCATAAATCCAAGACTAGCAAAAAGTCTTTTCTTTGGAAATAAAGGTGAAGAAGGAATTTGAGGTGCTTCGATTATCCCAATATAACTCGGGAGACTTTTTCTTTCGATATCAAGAGCAATATTAATATCGTTAAACTTGGCATAAAGTTTAGCCGTAATATTTTGTGAAATTTCCCGATCTCCTGACATTAATAATGGGGTGTCTGAATTATCTTTTGAATCTGAACTCTCGGTATTTCTAGTAACAACTACTGACTTTTCACCAGTTGAATCCTTGAGCCAATTCTCAATTGTAGACTTTCGTTGTTGAAGTTTTAAAATTCTAGGGTGATTTATATTAAATTGCATTTTCAGTGCACTTAAGTCCGAATTAATTTTAGCAATTTCTGATCTCAAGACATCAGGATTTTTTGAAGCCAGCGCATTGGCAGACATGGAATCATCATTAATCTGTTTTGTTACATTAACTGACTCTAATTTTTGCTGTATTGTCTTTTTGGCAAATTCAATTGTTTCAATTCTGGTGTTGATAAAAGTACCACGAACTGCTTCTAAAACTTTTTTGGTCACTTCAAAAGTAATAGTCGGATCATTGTATAAAAATGAAACTTTATAGGATTGACCACCAGTTGAAAACAACTCGAATCTATCTCTCAATTTTTCTCGGGCCTTGGATAAGTCACGCTCATTCAAGTTTTTCTCGTAAATATTAAATTGATTTCCAATTTCGTCGATAAACTGATCATTAAGTGTCTCTTTAATCATCGAGTCTGTCGTTTGAGTCATTTCTACGATAGAATTCATTCCTGGTATGACATCATTAATTAGAGCATTTTTAAAATATTTTGAATAAATATTTAATTCAAACTCTGATCTATACGTTTTAGGAAGAATGAAGCTTAATTGCACCAAACACAATACTGAGATAGTCATTATTATTAATAATGGCTTTTTATAAAAAACTAAGAGACTAATAAAATCTTTAATATAAATTTTTTCTTTCATAATTTATCACTTGTTAAAAACAACACCTAAAACTTCTTTTCTATTTTGCTCTAATTCAATTTGTAATTTATTTGCCGTTTTCCCAAAGGATTTTTCGGAACTTACAATAATATTAGACTGGGTGCTAACTCGTAAGCCCGTATCGTTTGGTGAGTTGCTCGTCATGGTATCTACAATTACGATATCGTACTGGTCAGAGAATGAATTTATTAATTGATTGGCATACAAACCATCATATGCTGTTTTTAACCAATTCATATCAATATTTTTTATTCTAAAAATTGAAAAATTAAATGGGTGTCCTGTTACGATACCATCTTGAGTTTTATTTTTTTCATATTCATTTAAATATTGATTAAGGAGTGCATCTCCATTTGGATTGAGATCAATCAAAAGAATTTTAAAATTATAAACTTCAGTTAAGCCTCGCGCTAGCAACATAGCAATAGTTGTCTTACCTTCAAGTCTTTTTTCACTCAAAACACTAATTGACCTTAGTCCCTTCATCGTGTGTTTAAAGTGGATTCGTTGAATGATTGAGCTGATTGGATCTACTTCCCAAACTGAAGTTGCTCTTGATTTATTCGTCATGAGTTATCCCAAAAATACGCTTATATATAAGAATTTTATACCAGAGGCTCTCTTTAATTCATAGGCACAGTGTAAAAAATTCCAGTACTTATTCAGTTTTTCTCTAAGTGAAGAGTCTTTTAAATTGGCTTCTAATTTTTTGTATTAATTCTTTTCTTGCCTTTAATGCAGAAAAGGTATGGTCGGCATTTTCAATAAACTGCACCCGAATTTTTTTTGATTTTAACTCCTTAACTACTAACGATTTGGCCCCGCTGAGTAAGAGATCAAAACCTGGGTCATTTTGCGAAATAAAAAGAGATAAACTCGGACACCGTTTAAACAATTTTTGAATATCGCGACTTAATTCGGTTGAACTAGATGAATTAAAGAAACTTGAAAATAATCTTCTAAGCCAATTATAAAGAACTTTAAGTCCGTATCGGAATTGAATATTGCCTTTAAGTGCTTTCTTCCAATTTTGAGGGTCGCGAATTTTACTTTTATAATAGGCCACATCTTGAAAATGCCGTGTGGTACTCTGCGAACTGGTCTCTAGAGACATCCCTTCAACCCATCGAAAGGTTAATGGATTTATAAGTACTGTTTCAACAATATTAAATTCATTGCTTATTTCAATGGCCGAATGAAAAGCAGTGTGAGCGCCTGAACAAATCCCCATTAATATGAATTGATTTTGCCCAAAAGTATCTTTTAAAAAACTTAAGGCCTCTTCAACATCAGAAACTGCAAATTCTGGATATGGATTATTTTCCTCATATCCACTTTTTAATCCACTATCTCCCAATCCATGTAGATCCATCCTCAACGTTGTAAATCCATCGGCTGCGAGACAACGGGCCAGTTCAACATAGAGTCCGTGGGGCCCGACATGGTGAACGGAGCCAGAATTTAACAAAATAACAATCGGCTTATCATTTAAGATCTTATAGCTAAAACTCAATACTCCGAAAATATCTTTATTTTTACCAAATAAATGAATTTGCTCCCCTATATATTGGTTACTATCATTATCCGAAAATTGGAAACGAATGGTAGAAGTTACTTCCTTTAAATTTAATTGATTATCTGATTCAACAGCGGTTGTTGTTTGCTTGATCAACCAATCTGAAATTTGAGAAATCGCTATTTCTGGGACTTCATTAAATTGTGGTTCGGCCATCATTTTAACGTGACCAGAATAATTAATTTCATCAACAGGAATTTTTTGTTCTTTCAAGTTTTTGACAAGCGAATCATCGTATTGCAAATCGTCGCGATGTATGAATAAAGTTCGCTCAATGCCCTCAAATTGTTCTTCTAATAAATTTAATTTTTTAAGATTTTCAATTGTTTCTGGAGACAATACAATGCCAGCGGAATTGATACCATTTTTATTAAAAGATTGAGTGTCTTGAGCTGACAAAGCTATGGTCTGTAGCTCTCTAATATATTTTTTCCCATTAACGACTGGCGACCACAATACAAGAAAATTAATTTTCTCAAAACAACTTACTCTTGCTGCCAGGCTAGCGCCAAAACGAAATCCTATCAGACAAATTTTTTCACATCCATATGCCGATCGTAAATAAGAGATGGCAGAAACTATGTTTTTTTGCCATTGATTTATACGATCATTATCACTATCGTATCCAGTTGAATTACCAACTCCATGATAGTCAAAACGCAATGTAGGAATTCCATTATCTGAAATTTTAGAGGCCAGGTGTCGAACCGAGCGGTGTCCATGAATATATTCATGCCCATTAGGATTGCAAATAACAACTCCACAATTGCGAAGTGGAATATTTTTATTTAAGTGGAGCCAGCCAAATAATTGGGCTTCACCGGAATTGAAATATATGGGCCGCTGGTTCAAATCAACTCCCCAAAACTTTTGGAAAACTAGCACGAGTTAAAATGGATTCTCGCAAGTTAATAGCAGAGAGCTCAACTTTTAAAGAACTTATTATAGCTGAATCGATATTAGTTAATTTTATCTTTCTAATTTGATTAGGTGCCATATGGAAGTAGTTATCTTCAGCTAAATAACCATGACATGACAAATAAGCATTTTGTAAAAAAATGGTGGTGGACACAGTTACAATAATTTCATTTTGGGAAACAAAATCTATTTCAACCTGAACTCCTTCTGCTTCAGCAAAGGCAAGATTTAATCCAGTCGGAAAATAAAATGCTTCACTGATTAGTTCACTGGTTTGAGCGCATTTTAGAGAAGCTCTAATGACATCGTACTTAGCTGGACCAAAGCGATAAACATTATTATGATCGGAGAAATGCCCTAGCAATTCATCAACATTTAATGTGATTGACTCTCTTGGGACTAGTTCTATAGAGTGACGAACGTGACCTGAGCGTATTTTTTGATGAATAAAAAAATCTACTTCAAGAATTCCTTTCAAGGAAATTGCTGTTTCATTTAATAGATGAACTTGTATTCCATCTAATCCCTCATCCGTCAGTAAAACGGCTTGCTTTGCCCAAACTCTTTTTAAATCATACCAAACGGCTTTGGGATACCCCAAACTATCTACAATTCCCCAACCCGCTCCAGGAGTAAGATCTCTAAAAAACCAAACCAGACCACCTCTACAAACACTTCCAGCTTTTCTCCATTCAGAAAAAACTCGTTTCATCACTTCACCTGAAACAACTCTAGAAATTTCTAAGTAACGACTTAGATCGTGGCTTCTTAATTCTATTGGATCAATATTGAAAAGTTTTTCAAAATAAAAATCTCTTATATCCTCAAAATCCCAACCAGCACCTGTGTCACGAGGAACTTGAGATTTCCAAAGAGGAGAATGAGGAGGAGGGATTTGACCTTTACCTAAAACTTTTAAAGTTTCATCCATTGGGACATTAGAAAATCCTAAACATTCGGCAGCAAATTTAACATTTGCATGTTTGACTTCGCTTATATTTCTTTTATAGGCCCCAACTCCATAATAATGAGAGATCCCAATAGAAAGATGAATCGGGAGGGCCCCTTCACAAGGACTCGAAGGAAAATATGGAATACCTGTATGGTGCTTATTAATCAAAGTAGGAAGTGTATCTTTAAAAAAATCATTACTCCAATCGCTTTTGGGAAGGCCCATCATCGCTGCTTGCTGCTCAATTTCACTTCCACCACAATAAACACTTAAGCTCACATATTTTTGTAAGCGCTTAATTTGATATATTGCCTCTGATTCAATTTCATTTTTAAAGTCTAAATCTAAGACAGGATAATCCATATTCGCAAACATAAAATCCTGCCAGATCAAAATTCCATAGTGATCGCACATACGATAAAAATCGTCCGACTCATAAACCATTGTTCCACCAACGCGAAACATATTTAAACCGCTATTAACGGCCAATTGTAATGATTTTTCTAAATCAGCTTTATCACCGACTAAAGAAATAAAATCATTAGTTGTCCAGCACGCCCCTCTGCAAAAAATAGGTATATTATTTACTTGAAACTCTACTAACCCATTTTGCCGATTTAGCTTTATTGATTTAAATCCAACTTTCCCACAGTCAATTGTGATAACTCGATTATCCGCCAATAACTCAATTCGGCAGCTTAATAATGTTGGATCGCCGTGAGTATGTGGCCACCATAACGGGACATTTATTATTTCAACTTTAGATTTAATAAGAACTAGAGAATTTTCTTCCTTGCCTAATATTAGTGGATATGATTTTTCGTCAACAATAATGCTCGCAGAATGGATTCGCTCAGATCCAAAATAATTAATTTTTGCTTCAAGATTTATCTCTCCGGAAGTATCTACTAGATTGCTTTGCATGCTTGTAAGTTCAATTGATGTTTCTTTTATAATCTCTAGAGTGATTTCTTTCCAAGGTCCAATTGCTTGGATCGCAGGCGTCCATCCTGGAATTCTTCCCAAGAGGCTTGTACGGATAAATCGCAAATTTTGATTATTAACCAAATTTGTTTTCCAACGTGGCCGTGGGGTTTTATTTTTTAATTCGCGTTCTATAGAATGAAAACAAATATAAATTTCGTTATTTTTCTCAATTAAAGCAGTCACATCACACCGAGAAGCAACAAACATATTTTTGGAACTTAAAATGAGCTCACCATTAAGCCAAACCTCGGCAAAAGTAGCAAGCCCTAAAAAGTTAAGAAATACGCGCGAACCATCAACTAAATCATTTGTAGTAAACGAAGTATGGTACCACCAATCAAAACTATCAAGTTGAAGATTCTCTTCTAGCTTTGTACCAAGAGCTTGAGCAACTGTTCCTGGAACAATGGCATTTATCCATTCAATTTGCTTTCTATCAATGTCAGCGGGTGCTAGATATTTTCCAGACTCTGATTTTAAAATTTGCCAATTATTTTTAAGAGATATTTCTGCATTCAAGTTAAACACTCATTGATTTCACTCATACCTTTTTCCCATGATAACATCATAGAATCTAAGGCCGAAAGATCAAGTGTCTTTTTTCTTGCTAAGGCGCGCGCCAATTGAAACTGATAAGTTTTGGCCGTATCAGAAATATTTTTGAAAGATTCCGCTATACCCGAGTAATCTATGTCACTTTTAGTTTGCGAGCCTAGCCACCGAAAATAAGTTTCACTTAATTCAAAACATGAGCCAAATTGGCGAAGAGTTGCAAATGAGTAAGCATGAAAAACTTCAGCTTCTTCTTTCATCAGCCATTCAAGATCAATAACAAAGCGTTCTTTAAATTGAATGAACGGATTATTTTTTGGTATAAGTGCAAAGTTTCGCTTCAACAAATTTCTTGAAACTTCAAAAATATCATTTTTCGATAAATGAACTTCGCGCTCTCTTTTTATAAACTCAAAATAAGGGGGCAATATGCGCTCATGAACTAATTTATTCAATTGAAAAATATCAATAAAGTTTTGGCCATTCAATTCGTGATAACCTTGGTTATGAAAATACCCAAGCTTTAAATTAGTAACATCGATATAGTTAACTGAGACACTCGATTTCACATGGGCAATTTGATAAGCTGTCCCGGCAGTATCTGGAAGAAAAAAAGAATCGAGCTCCAAAACTGGAATACTTCCTCGATTTATTAGCTCTTCGATATGAACAACAATGGGACGCCAAACGGCCAACTCTTGAATGTCTAACCCATAAAGATCAATTAAATCTGAGTGAGGAATTTTAAAAAAAGTCCACTGATCCCCTTCAAAATCTGCTCGCAAAGTAAACGAAAGAGCGGCAATCGGCTCGTGGCCTAAAGCATGTATTTGTTCAATTAAAACATCTGTATAACAATTTGTTTCGGCCCAAGTTCTTCCAGGGCCATGTATTAAATGACGAGAATAATTATTAGGATCTAAATTTAGAATTTTTTTCATAAAAACTCATTCCGTTATAGTTCAAGTATATTTAAAACTTCACTCGGCCACTTCCCCATTTCTATTCCGTGAGTTTTAAAAAGGGCAAGGGCCACGCGCTCAAGACCAAAACCGATGCATGAACTATGAGCAATATCTCCATTGTCCGTTTTAATATCAAACTTAGAACCAAAGCTATCCAGATGGTAATTGCAAGAAGCAATTGCCGTTGGATCTTCCTCAGAACAAATTGGAATTATAAATTCATGTTTTAAATCTTGTTCACGTTGTGTGGCCTTGCGAAGACGTCCGCCGCGACCAAAAAATGGATCATTAGCAACAACAACTTTTACCTTGAGGCCTATTGAATCCAATATAATTTTTCCCATTTTTATCCAATAATCGCGGTGCTCACGGGCTTCATCAGCTGTACCCAACCGGACAAATTCTCTTTGTCTAAATATTTGCATCCGTGCCGGATCATCCGATGGTTCATGACGAAAAACGTGACCTGTTAGATCAATTGTTTTTCCACCCAATGGAAGTGTTCCAGAGTTGGCAGGATAAACAGGATAACAAGCGGCCGGAGTCATCATGACATCTGTGGGATCAAGATCCCGCGTCCAGTCTTCATTATCATTTAATTTTCTAATCATCTCAGCTTGTTCTGGTTCGCGTTTTTTAAAGCTATGGATAGACCCCAAAAGATCTGGAAAATTATAAACATGTTCTGTTTTTAAATAATGAGCTCGATTTAAAATTGGTGAAAAACTTACAACTTCACATTTTCGCTCACTGGCCATTTTGGAAACATAATTTTCAAAAGCAGCGACTACTTTCTCAAAGGTTTTATTTCTGCCAAAAACGCCCTGAACTCCAGATGGAATTAATAATCCGGCCTCGATTAATTCATCTCTATATTTTAGATAAGATTCATGTTTTTTTGATTCACACATTTAAAGTTCTCGATATCGATTTTATTAATTAATCTCGTTGCATAATTTGCGTCATCGCACTTTGTCCCAATATCCGGTCGTTATTAACCATTAACGAAGCACCATAGGCATCTCTTAACAATCGTCCCAAGCTTAATTTAGAATCGTTTCGGTATCCAGAAATTCCACAAATCAGCATTGATTTTCCGACAATTTCAATAATTAATTGTGAAGATGTTATTTTTAAATTATTTATCCGACTCGTAAAACCAAAATTAGTAAACGCTTCCGCATTTTTATCCGTTAAGTATTGCTGATATTCATTTATTGCTTGGTAGCTTCCCCCTCGCATTGAAAAAAGAACTGAATCTACTTCTGCTAATCTAAGAGCTGATGGTGGAAGTAAGTCTGGATTTTTTCTTGCTTCTATTCTGACGGCACTTCTTGCAAGTCGAACTGATTCACTGGCAATTCCAAGCCATAGAGCTGCCCATACACTATGAGCGAAAGGATGCATGGTTATTCTGTGAATTTCTGCATAATCAACAGGAAGAATTTGTTCAATATTACATTTGGCATTTAAAACAAAACCGTTACTGCATGTTCCTCTAAAGCCAAGCGTATCCCAGCCTGATAATTCTTTAAGTGTGTAATCTTCTTTTTTCACTAAAATTTCAATTTGATCATTTCTAGAAGCTTCGCTTGATTTTCGACAAGTAACCAAAATGGCATCAGCATAGGCCCCATAAGAAATGACTGAAGCTTGTTTTTCAAGTCTTAAAAAATTTTCGGAAAATGATGGTGCGCAAATACTTGAGCGGACATCTCCACCAATTCCCAATTCTGTAGTGGCCGAAGCAAGTAAAAATTGTTTCTCAACTAATTCTTTGGCATAGCTTTCAAAAAACTTAGAACTCAGTCCATGATGAACAATAATTGCGGCCTGAATCTGGTGCATGGCAAAGATCATGGCCGTTGAACTGCAAAAAGCACCGATTACCTCACAAATTTTAGAAACTTCTAAAACCGAAAGCCCCATCCCTCCAAGTTCAACTGGAACGTAACAACTTAATAATTTTTCATTTTTTAAAGCATTAATAGCTTCTAGTGGAAATCGAGCTTCCTGATCAACATTATCAGCATGAACGGCAATGATATCCTTGCCGATTATTTTAATCTTTTCAATCAATGGTTCAAGATCAGACAATGTCCGAGAATTGTTTTTAATGTAATAACTCATCAATTGCCTCAGAGATAGATAGAATACTTTGAAATGTTTTACGCCCAAGCATTGAATCAGAAAATTCAACATCAAATTGATC
This sequence comes from Bacteriovorax sp., assembly GCA_030654205.1. GTDB lineage: Bacteria > Bdellovibrionota > Bacteriovoracia > Bacteriovoracales > Bacteriovoracaceae > Bacteriovorax. The sequence goes on along the minus strand of JAURXW010000071.1, from coordinate 948 downwards.
TTCCAGGGCCAACATTAAATTCACTGTCGTAAGTGAAGTTAAGCCGGCTGCATACAAATCACTATCCACTTTAAGAGAATTAATATCAACAGCTAGCCGAGCGTGCTTATCAAGAATATTTTTAATTTTATCTACGTGCATAGTCCCGCCTTACCTATCATGGGTATTTTGTTTAGTTAAGTATTTTATACTTAAATTAATTAGTTAAACACATAAATGACATACTGCGCGTAGCTTAACGCAATATGCATTTTAGGTCAATATTAGTGCAAAACTTATATGGGCACTTAATCGGCGTTAAAAATGACTATAAATGGCCCATATTGCTTTGATGGGCACTCTCTATTAAATTAATATTTTAACGACCTTTTTAGGAATTAACTCTTGAAGATTAAACAAAAAGTTGAAGACTTTGAGATCTATTTTTCTTCTAATTTTGGTTTAGAAAATAAAACTTTTGAAGACTTACTTCGCTTTCAAAATACATCCACCACTGAAGCCAGTGATGATCAATATATAAAGCATCAAATAACTTGGCCCAAGCTCACTTTTTGGAATTCTTATTTATATGCTGAAGAACAGGATAATCCATTTTATCTTTTTCAGTTCAGTAATGAACAAAAGGATTTATCTTTCCAGCTCATTGTCTATGTTGAAACTTCTCGTGTTTTCGGATTCAAACAAGGAGTCATTCGACAATGGTCTATTTCTCCAGAATTATTAGCTAGTGGTCAGCTAGCGAAAATAATAGAAGCTATTAACGATATATTGCAAAAAAATACGCCTTTAATTTCTTTGAGGTTGCAGCCTTATATGCCAGGTATAGAGGTAATAAATAAACTCAAAAGCATTTTTCTAAAGCTTGGTTTAAAAAAAATTTCGGCAATTGCCCCTGAACAAACTCGCTTTATGGATTTAAGATTATCCATAAATGATATTTTAAAAAAA
>JAURXW010000005.1 GCA_030654205.1 Bacteriovorax sp. | reverse complement strand
TCTTGAAAATATAATTGTAAAAATTAATTCACTTAAAAACTTAGACACTGAGGATGTAGTTCATGTTTTTATGGGGAAAGATGATTACCGAAAAAGCATATCGGATGAAATGAGTCCCAATCGCTCTATGGGAACAACTGTTCACGATTTTCAAGATGATGATCCTTGGTATGAATTGGTTCGAGTTAAAGTTAAAAATTTGAATATGCTTATGGGCAAATTAAAGGAATTTCTGATTCCAGAAGGGACTCTTTTGCGGTTTCATCTTTTAGGCTTAAAGAAAAATATTGAGATTCATAATCACATAGAAATGCAGTGCCCTTTTTGTGAAATAAAATCAGCAGAACTGACGGTAAGTCGTGTTGAAAGTTTATCTCCGTTAAATGCACTGGGTGCCTGTCCTTTGTGTGAAGGACACGGTATGCGCTTGATTTACGATCGTGAAAAATTAGTCAAGGATCCAACTAAAAGTATTCGAGAGGGAGCGATTAATTTTTTATCGTTTTCAAGATTTGAACATATGTTTCCGGCATTTTTAAAAGAATGCAAAAAAATAGGTCTTAATATTGATATTCCCTTTCAGGATTTAGCTGAAAGTAAGTGGGATTTTCTTTACGAAGAGGCCGGTAAATATGAGGGTTTTAATAGCTATTTTGAATATTTGAAAACACTTCGGTATAAGAAAAATATTAGAATTTATACTCGCAGTATGCAACGTGAAATTATATGTGCCGAGTGTGATGGCACTCGTGTTTCAAAAAAAGCGGGTAGTCTGACAATAGTTATTGGGAAAGAAATAATATCTTATAAAGATTTTTTGAAATTAAATACTTATGATTCTTTAATTATGCTTAAAAAAATAATGATTAATTTAAAGAAAAATATTATTGATGGAAAAATGGGAAATACTTTTAATAAATTAGATCGACTTTAGAGTGTGGCCAATGATTTAGGCTTAGGGCATTTGCAGAACACTCGTAAGGTTAGGTCAATGAGCTCGAGCGAGTATCAGCGCTTGTTGCTTTCAAAATATTTATCTTATGAAGGTTCACAGTCATTGTTTGTGCTTGATGAACCTAGTTTGGGCTTGACTCAAAGAACCCAAGAGAAAATGTTAAAATATCTTCGAGAGCTGAGAGATCAAGGTAATACAATTATCCTAGTAGAGCATTCGGAATATTTAAAATCTATGTCTGATGAAGTTATTGAGATGGGGCCAGGTGCAGGAGCTCGTGGAGGTCGCATTTTATCGCAAGGGAAATATCAATCTCCTAAAATTGTTTTTCCTGAAATTGCCTATAAGTCTAATGCAAAAAAATCTTTTATCGAAATAAATGATATCGAAATTAGAAATCTTAAAAGAGACAGTTTGCTAGTTATGAAAAATGAAATTAACTGGGCCCATGGCGAATCTGGTACCGGGAAAACGTCTTTTATAGTTCATGTCCTCGCTAATGAAATTCATAAAAATATTCATGGAACTCGTTTAAGTTTCGAAGATTATCAGTTTGGAAAAATAAAAGGAATTGCAGACTTTAAAGAAGTGATTTTAATTAATAGTGGCCTTGAAAGAATTAGTTCACGATCTACTGTGGCCACTTATACTGACCTCGGTGGATTTGTAAGAAAATACTTTGCAAGTTTAGAAGTTTCAAAAAAACTAGATTTAAAGGAAGGACATTTTTCTGCTAACTCGGAATTAGGTCAATGCCTTAGTTGCGAAGGTAAGGGAGTTAAATTAGTTGAAATGCATTTTATGGAAGATGTCGAATTTGTTTGTGAAGACTGCCAAGGCAAAAAGCTGAAGCCATATTATGCAAATATTTCAGATGGTCATATCACGGCCTATGAAGCTTTTAGTAAACCAATCAGTGAAGTACTTCCTCATGTTAGACTGACACCTAAAGGAAAAAGAATATGGGAATATTTTAAAATTCTTAAATTAGATTATCTCTCTCTTGATCGAACACTAATTTCGCTATCAGGAGGCGAGCGCCAAAGGCTTCAATTACTTTCTTTGCTCGATAGAAAACTGGAAAATACTTTAATCGTTTTTGAAAATTTAACAAGTGGTCTGTCCTATCATGAATTCTCTCCCCTGGCCGAACTTCTGCACCAATTAACTGGCACCGGGAATACCATTATAGTAATTGATCAAAATTCTTTTTTTGAAAAAATTGCCCGCCACCATATAACATTCTAATTTTAGCCATTTGGATTGGATTTCAATTCTAGAGAGTGTCTATTTTTTAGACATTATTTTCTGATATAAAAGATCAATTCCTCCTCTCAAAAACCGATAAAATACTAAATATGTCGATAATGGGAGATCGCGAAATGTCTAAGATAATAACTTTATGCGCTTTTTATGTGTTAATTCAAAACGTATGTTTTGCAACTATTTTTATGCCTCTTTCATTTGATAAACAAGTTGAAGAAGCAACTTCGGCCGTTGAGGTAAAATTAGAGAGCAGTAAAGTTTTTAAAAATTCATCTGGATTAACGATGACAGAGTACAGCTTCAATGTGTTGGAGTCTTATAACCTTTCAGAAGATGATTTAGAGAATCAAAAAATTAAATTAACGATGCCCGGTGGTACATATAATGGTGTTACTTCAGTGATCGATGGAGCGCCAGAGTTTAATAAAAATGAAAAAACATTTTTGTTATTAAAAAAAATTGATTCTAAAATATATTTAAGTAATTTCACCTTAGGGAAGTTTAAAATTCAAGAGATGGATGGGAAAGTTTTTTATATTTCAGATGTTTTTCCTACAGATCCTAAAATTGGCAAAATTTCTAAAGAAGCAATGATTGAACTTATGAAAAGTAAGTGGAAAATATCTTTAATGATACCCATTACTAATTCAGAGCGGGCCCTGGCCTTAAATGCGTCACCTGAAACAAATAATGAAATTAAGCCACTACTTAAAAGTGGCAAAAGTTTTGAAAGAGAACCGGCGCAAGTTGAAGCAGAACAAAAAAGAGATATTCCTTTCTTTTTTTGGATAGCAATTGCATCTTTTACTTTTTTCTTCACTTTTATTTTTTTTAAATTAGGAAATAGTGAGTTACAGCATAAAAGTTAATAACCTAAAAAAATATTTCCTTTTGATTTTTTTATTGGGATGGTCCCAATTGGCCCAGTCCTATATACATAATCAAACTAAAGGCGGAATTCCTTTGCACTGGCCAAACTCGAGTACTACGGTGGATATTTTTGTTAACTCGCAAAATGACCAAGGGATTCCAGAAACGGATGTTCAGGCAATCGCTACAAGTTCAGTGGCAGAATGGAATGGAGTTTCTAGAATTACGCTTCGGAAAAATTCGACTACTGGAAAAAACCAGCAGGATTTAAATGAACTCTATTTTTCAACTGATCCTAGTATTTTTAATGGAACTGGAGTTGTGGGTTTAACCTTAGTGGCCTTTAGTGAAGGTTCTGGTGAAATTTCTTCTGCAGATGTTTTAATTAGTGATAATTATTTTTTTACGTCTGATCGAACTCAACCAATTGAAACAAGTTTTTTGGGAAATGTTATTACTCATGAATTGGGTCACTTTTTAGGATTGGGGCACAGTCAGGTGTCTGGTTCAACCATGTTTTATGCACTATCCCGAGGCCAAAACAAAATAGCTGATGATGATAAGGCCGGTCTATATTCAATATATCCCAATGGTGATGCTGCAAAAGGATTGCTTAGTGGAACAATTGTTGGAGGAAAAAACCTAGCCTTAGTTTTTGGCGCTCAGGTGCAGGCGATTTCGGTGAGGACTGGAAAAGTTATGGGAGCTTCAATAAGTGAAATAAATGGAAAGTTTAAAATCGATGGTCTGCCGCAAAACGATCAATATGTAATTTACACCAGCCCTATAAAACAAATGGGTTTACCTGTAAATTATGCCAACGTTAAAAATAATTTCTGTGAAGCCTCAACAAAATACCGTGGAAGTTTTTTTCAATCTTGTGGAGCAAGTTCAGAAGGTTTTCCACAAGCCGTTAAATTAAACTCTTCAAGTGTTGATGTTGGAAATATTACCATTCGTTGTGGCCTTGATTCTCCCCCTGAATATATTAGAAATAAAGGCATTACTCCTGCAAGCTTTGATATTAATTCGTATACGAACTCTGGCGTAGGTGCCACTTTTGTAGGCTTTTTTTCAGCAGCGGAAATTGGCCAAACTACGCCTCAAGATTTTTTTAAAATGGATTTTAGCACTATAGATAATTGGGATACTGTTTCCTTAAGCACAGATTTATATGTTGAACTCAAAATTATGAATCAAGCTTTTTATTCAATTTTTAAAGCAAATGTAAATATCAAAACTCCAACTTCTAGTTATGAAGTTTCTCCTAAATATGTTCAGGAAAGTGATGGTTGGGTAAACATTGATACAATTGCTCGGATACCAATTAATAGATCAGTTTCGTCGGATAATGTTTTCGAAATAAAAGTTACGCCAGATCTGGCCTATTCACCATCGGGGATTCCATTTACCAAGTCTGACTTTTTTCCCTCTTATTCAGACTTTCAGGACGGGCTATATTTTTATCTAGTCACGGCAACCATTGTAAAAAAGAATATTGATGGGGTGACTTATTCACAAGTCTCTTCGAAAAATGATTTGCTGACAGATAATTCAACTTGTCCTGATGCTGTTAACACTTATGCTCTGACCAATTTTAGTGCCAATGGAACGTCTTCGGGAAGCAATAGAAAAAAAGCTGCTGGATGTGGAACTGTTGTGGATACAAGCAAAGACCCAGGCGGAGGCGGAGGACCAGGTGGCTTTATGGTGGGCCTATTGTTATGTTTTATCATATCTTATGTCTCAAGTAGATATAGCAAGTTGGCTTAAGCTGATCTATACTTTTTAAGAGTATTATCAGTTGAGGCGCGCAATGAAATTCTCTCTATTTTTTCTAATCGTTATGCTTACAGTTTTTGTTACAAAAATTGAGGCCCAGGATTTATTAAAAGAACGCATTCGTAAACTAAGTAGCA
>JAURXW010000541.1 GCA_030654205.1 Bacteriovorax sp. | reverse complement strand
CCAATTCTTTGCAAGCCATTACGGCATCATTTAAAATTTCATGTTGATTAAAACTTGTGGATATTTGAGTATCTATAAAAGCTACATCCTCGAACATTTCTTGAATATTTGATTTTGGAACAATTGAAATATTTTTCAAGGTTTTAGATGAATCACTATACATTTTCACACGATCTATCTTGCCTGCTAAATCAAGTATAATTTGAGCAGCACCTTTGGTTCCAAGCCCTGGAACTTTTGTCAAGGTGGCTTTCGCCTCTAAGTTAACTGCATTAATTATTTCATTAACACCAATATTGGCAATTAGGCCATAGGCTGACTTGGGCCCTATTCCTTTAACGGTCAAAAGCATTTCGAAAAGCTTCTTAGCGCGTAGTGAATGAAAAGCATAAAGCGTTTCTGAGTCTTCTTTTATAATATGGGCGATAAAAATAGCGGCTTGAGTGCCTTCGACTAAAACTTTATTATAAAAAACCTGGTAGCCAATACCAGAAGAAGTTTGAAGAACCGATTCATTTCCATCGCTGAAAATGACTTCTCCACATAAAAATCCTATCATAGTGTTTTCCCTGCTGCCTTAACCGGTTTTTTTTCCATTAAACGAAGTCTCATTGAACGATTTAAAGCATGGCAAACCGCAATGGCCAAAGCATCAGACTCATCCGCTGTTTTAAAATTTATTTTTCCAAACATCATCCCAAGCGCCTTATCAACTGCTTCTTTTGAAGCGTGTCCATGACCTGTGACTGACACTTTAACTAAATTTGGAGCGTATTCAAAAACTTTTCCTTGATGGGTTCTCGAAAAAGCTGCAACCATGGCCCCTCTTGCTTGTGCAAGTTTACTTAATGCTTCAACACTTTTGACATATATTAGTGCTTCGACTGAAACTTCGTCGGGGTGATATTTTTTTAGCAGTTCTTCACATGATTGATAAATAAGACCTAATCGATCGATGAATTCATCGACGTGATCATATTTCAGAGCACCGGAAGTTAAATACGATATTTTTTTTCCTTGAACTTCAATTAAAGCGTAACCAGCTTTACGAGATCCTGGATCAATTCCTAAAATTATCACTTCCCACCTTTATTTTTAAAAAATGTTCCAATATAAAACACAAGAGAGCCACCGATTAATTGAATTAATTCCAACTTTCCGTAATCACCTTTGCTAAGACCTGCGAATAAGCAAAGTCCAACAGAGGCAAAACCAACTAGTTGCATTCCAAGTCCGAGATAAAAAAACATATTATACCCTCACCTAAAATCGTACTGAAGTTTTTTTTCTTTGTAAAAAGATCTGTATATAAGTTAATATCCTTTTCATGACTCAAATACTAAGCTCAATTGCGATAAAAAAGAAAATTACCAAAGAGCTTAAGCTTGAATGCAGGTTTTTACTAGAAAATGGCATCGAGCCTTATTTAAAAGTTATTTTAGTCGGCTCTAATCCTGCGAGCCTAGTTTATACTGCCAGTAAAAAGAAATTTTGTGAAAAGATCGGAGCAAAATGCGACATCATTGCTCTTAACGAGCAAATTGATCAAAACACATTTCTAGATATTATAGCAAAAATTAACTTAGATACAAATGTACACGGGTGCATTATTCAGCTTCCTTTGCCTAAACATTTATCTCACTTAGACATTGGGAAGCTGGTGAACGAAGATAAAGATGTCGATGGATTTCATCCAAACAATCTTTATGCTCTTTTTAGTAACCATGAAATGGAAAAACATTTTACTTCTTGTACACCAAAAGGAATTGTCACGCTGTTAGTTGAAAACAACATTGAAATTGCCAATAAAAGAGTCGCGATCATTGGTCGTAGCATGATAGTTGGTAAACCCCTGGCATGCCTTTTAACTAATCTCAATGCCACAGTAACTCTATGTCATTCAAAAACATTGAACCTTAGAGAAATTACAAAAGAAGTAGATATTATTATTAGCGCTGTTGGAATTGCTCATTTAATTGATGAAACTTTTATTTCACATAAAAAAAATCAAATTGTCGTCGATGTTGGCATGAATACTGACACTCAGGGCCAGTTATGCGGCGATGTGAATTTTGAACGAGTTAAAGATCATGTTCTCGCAATTACTCCTGTTCCCGGCGGAGTTGGACCAATGACCATTATTTCACTTGCGCAAAACCTTTTACAAGCTAGCAAAAAAAAGGTATCTCTTTAGACTCTTTTCAACGGAGTTACCAATGACAATTCAGAAAACTTCTTTACATGAAGAGCACGTTTCTTTAAACGCTAAAATGGCTCCTTTTGCTGGCTTTGATATGCCTTTGCAATATTCTTCCGTAAAAGATGAGGTGTTGGCGGTTAGATCTCACGCAGGTGTATTTGACGTAAGTCATATGGGTGAGTTTTTAGTTGTAGGATCCGATGCAATCAATTTTGTAGATTTCTTAGTGACCAATGATTTTAAAAATGCAGAAAACTTAAAGGCCGTTTACTCGCCTCTTTGCAGAGAAGATGGAACAGTTATTGACGATCTAATTGCTTATAAATTAGCTGAAGACAGAGTCCTTATTTGTGTGAACGCTTCAAATATAAAAAAAGATTGGGATTGGATTAGTTCTAAAATCTCAACTTTTAACTGTACCATCACAAATCAATCTGATGAATATTCACTTTTAGCAATTCAAGGTCCAGAAAGTGAAAAAATATTAAAAGATATGGGCCTATTAAAGCCAATTGATTTTCCATATTATTCTATTTTGGAAACTAATCTTGAAGGTGAAAAACTTATCATCGCACGAACTGGCTATACCGGTGAAGATGGATTTGAAGTTTTTTCTTCTCATAAGTTTGCTGTCTCATTTTGGCAAAGGCTTCTCACTCTTGGAGTGAAGCCTTGTGGACTAGCTGCTCGAGATGTTCTTCGCTTAGAAGTTTGTTATCCATTATACGGCCATGAATTAAACGATGAAGTAACTCCTCTAGATGCAGGTCTTTCTTGGACAGTGAGACTGACCAAGCCCGATTTTATCGGTAAAGCAGCTCTAGTTGATTATAAACCTCATTATCAACTTGTAAAATTATCACTTGAGCGTGGCATTCCAAGAGAAGGTTATAGCGTTCTAGATTCCGAACTTAATCCTATTGGTAGAGTTACATCTGGAACTATGTCTGTCGTTACGGGCAAAGGCATTGCCATGGCCCTAATTGAAAAAGACAAAAACCCAAAAGACAAAAAATATATTATTAAAATTAGAGATACAAATTACGAAGCCAATTTTCATACTAAAGCGTTTATTACAGGAGGACACAAATAATGGCACAAAATATTCCAACAGAATTAAAATACACAAAAGATCACGAATGGACAAAGATTGAAGGTGATACCGTTGTTATTGGTATTACTGATTTTGCTCAATCAGCATTAGGTGATATTGTTTTCGTAGAACTTCCTGAAGTTGGTAAGACTTTAAATGCTCATCAAACATTTGGTGTTGTTGAATCTATTAAATCAGTAAGTGATCTTTATTCTCCAA
>JAURXW010000540.1 GCA_030654205.1 Bacteriovorax sp. | reverse complement strand
TCAATTGAACAGATATTATAACTATCAGGATATTGAATATTACCAGAAATAAACGGACTTAAATTATCATTAGAAGTCGGCCATCCATTTGAATAATTTTTTTCATATAAAATTTTAGCAGCTTGTCTGTAACGACTATTAATTTGGCCAAGCCCACTAGAGCAACTTGTAAGGGCAGAGATATTAATAAATCGCATCATGTTTGAGTTAAGCGTAGTTGTTCCCGAGCAATTCAATCCACTAACATTTCCCCGTAAACAAAGTAATTTATTTATTTTAGCATCAATCCGAGAGGTCCAGTCACCTGTTGCACAAAGAGGATAGCCTGATTCATATTCACAACTTGTATCGTCACCATTGGACATGACAACTATAATTGTATAAGCATCATTTCGAAATATTCCATTACCTCTATTGTTTTCGATGACCGAGGCTGCGCGATCAAATCCTAACTCAACTGAACCCTTTGCTTGGGTAAAACCAATGGCCGCTGCAGCTTGGTCTTTAGATTTTACGATACCTGCTGCATTTCCTGAAACACTTGCAACATTCTTAACAACTAACGAAGCTTCATAAAGAGTATCGGATGAATTTGTGGCTATCAAAGGAGCCGAAAGAATATGATAATCAAAATTTTCCGAGACACTTGAAAGTAGTTGATTAAAAGAAGACTTAGTTGATGAATTTATAAAAAGGGCACTCGAACTATTATCCCATAAAAGTAGCACATCAACCTTTGGGCTTACCAAAGTACTTTGCGAACACAGAATATTTGAAGTCGTGACAATAGGGTTGATTGAAGCATTTTGTGGAATTTTATTGGCCGCAAATTCCTCTTTTGCACACGAAATTAAAAGTGTCGCAAAAAAGAGACTTGTGATTAAAAAAAGTGGTTTCCGCATAATATTTACCTTAGTCATTTTCATGTTACATATCCCATGACCTATCGGTTTTAGTTAAAATTTCTTGAGTAGCGAGCTCTTTAATTGCAAATAGGCGAGTGTTTTTGTATGGATAGGGCAAATCTAGGGCCTATAGTTTTTGTAATTTCAAAACGTTAAAATAAGTAAATAGATTTTGAAAATTGATAAAAATTGATACTTGGGAGTTGTTAATGATTAATTGGTATTACGTCCAGGGCTCTGAAAGAATTGGACCTGTGGTTGAAGACGCTCTGAGAGATCTTTATTTGAAGGAAGAAATTACGCTTGATTCTTATGTCTGGAGAAAAGGATTTCCAAATTGGGAAAGACTCAAAGATGTGGAAGAATTAAATTTTCATTCACCTCGTGAATTACTAAAACTAGCTCCCGAAAGACGTGTTGAAAAAATAGAAAAAGTTACGTCAGAGAAAATAGTAATTCAGGAAGAAAATTCTCCCGATATAACTCTTGATTTTGATTGGCATGCAGTAGGAGAAGAAGAGGAATTGTTTTTTATTAAAGTCGGCCATGACCGTAAATCACAAGTTGATTCAGAATTATTTGGACCTTATTCGCTCAGTGAAATTCGAGATGCACTTGAAGAAAAGAGAATAAATAATCAGAGTTTATTATTTGCCATTGGGATGCAAGGCTGGATAAAAGTAGGTGATACACCACTAAATCCAAAAAATTTAAAAATTAATGTAAATAATATTTTAGATGATGCCCCTCTTCTAATTGTAGTTAAAAATATTCCGCATCCATTAATTGCCTTAGTGGAAGTTGCTGGTACAAAAAAATGCACACTTTTGGGAGCAGGACCTTTCCAAGTTGGAAAAGATGTCCTTTGTTCAATGTATTCAGGTACGGCCTTGAAGGCACGCAATTTAAAATTAAATATTGATGAATACCGCCCGAGAGAACAAAAAATCTTTTGTAGTGTGATTGAAATAAGTGAAAGTGCAAAAAAAATAATGCAGAATTATGCAGATTAATAAGACACAAGACCATAAGTTAATTTGGCAAAATTTAGAAGATAAAATTTCGATCACTCAATTTCCGTCTTCAATGAAACCATCGTCGAACGTTAATAGTACCGCGAAAGTTTATGTGAAAAGTTACGAAGCTCTTACTGCAGATGCAAGTAAAAAAATTAAAGTTTTTTTACTTCATGATATCGGCCAACACCATGGACGATTTAGTAATTTTATAGATTGGACTCGACATAATAATCCAGGAGTTTCATTTGTGGCCATGGATTTTTCTGGGCATGGTCTTAGTTCTGGAACAAGAGGGCATTTTGATAAATTTGATTACCTCGTAAATGATTTTTTGTACCTAGTCACTCAAATGAAAAAAAGTAATGAACAAAATGAAAAGTGGATTGTTGTTGGTCACGGACTTGGTGGCCTCGTAGTATTGGATTTGTTAAATCGCTTTCAATCTCAAGTTGAAAAACTTATTGATGGCTTAATACTTTCAAATTTTATTTTAAAATTTAAATCGCCAGTTTTAAAATTAGAGCAACAAATGATTGGGGCACTTAACGGAATTTCTGAGTTTTTTGCCCATTCACGGCCATATCGTTTACTAAGAGGTCCAGAGCTTTTAAGTTGTCCAGACGCGATCTTATCTTATGAGCAAGATCCATTATTAATTCACAGACCAACTCTTAAATCATTATCAGAAATTCAAAATAAAATTATAAATATTTATCAAGATTCCTATTTTTTAGATATTCCGATTATGCTTTTAGAGTCGGGAAAAGGGGATCAACCTGAAGCCCAGGGAATTAGCTACTTTGCTAGGGGAATTAAAAAAGATCTATTAACCGAAAAGAAATATTCACTTATGAAGCATGACTTGTATAATGAATTAGATAGAGAAATTATTTTTTGTGAAATTATGAATTGGATGAAAATGTATGAGAATTAAAGAAACACTATTTTTGGTTATAATTATTTTAGCGGCAGTTTCTTGCTCGTCCAACTTAACTAAAAATTTAGTTCAAGACGGAAGTCTTATACTTAGAAATGGAACATTTAACGACAAGGTTTGGCGGGAAGATTTGGTTTTTAGCCGAAATTCTTGGTACCATGAATTAACTCTTCAATTTGATTTACAACTTGCTCCAGTGAGCCCTCAATCTTCTTTTAATTTTTGGTTTTCTAAAAGTGAACTTGATTTAATGGGTAAGTGTGATGATGCACGTGTTGCCTTGGCCTATACTTTGGACACAAAAGACATTCCTTACTCAAGCTTATACGAACAACTGGAGAAGGCAGGTTACACTCGTTTTGATTTAATTGAGTTTAAAAAACATTTGTTACAACATCCAGACTCTCAACTATATGGTTTTAAGTTGTACCATGTTTTCGGTATTTGCAAAAAAACAAGAGATTCTAAGGCTTTAGCTATAAACTTCCCCGGCTACTTGGAAAAAATAGTCATCCCTGCCTCTAAATAACCTAAAGTTTTTGACTAAATGGCCCGATAATAAGTATCGGGAGTACTAGTTCATGAGTGATTCAAAAAAACGCGAACGTTTCGGACGCTATTTGATTTTAGATCATTTAGTTGACGGTGGAATGGCAAAGATTTGTCGTGCTCGCTTTCTTGGAGAGCAGGCCGATAAAGTTGTGGCCATTAAAATGGTTCAGCCCCAATACTCAAAAGACGAAGCCTTTAAAACCATGTTCATGGACGAGATAAAGGTTACTTTTTCTCTGCTTCATCCTAACGTTATTCAAACTTACGATTACGGTCTCAATAAAGGACAACTTTTTGTTGCAATGGAATATTGCGATGGCCGCAACTTAAAAGAATTTTTAGAAAAACTTAAAGAAAGAAAATTTGTTTTTCCAGTCGAAATTTCTACTTATATTATTTCACAGGCATGTCAGGGGCTTTATTATGCCCATACTTTTAGAGATAAGTTAACGGGTTTAGAGGCCAATATTATTCATAGAGATATTTCTCCGCATAATATTATGTTAACTTATGATGGTGCAGTTAAGATTATAGATTTTGGGATAGCTAAATCTCAGTCTAATTCTGAAGCAACACAGGCCGGAACAATTAAAGGAAAACTTTCCTATCTAGCTCCTGAGTACCTAGAAGGAATGGAGCTTGATGCTCGCTATGACCAATTTGCTTTGGGAATTACACTTTGGGAAATGTTGTGCTCACGCAAACTTTTTAAAGAAAATAATGACCTTGCCGTGTTAAAGAAGATTCAAGAATGTAAAGTTGCTGCTCCTTCTTCTATTAATCCCAATGTTCCAAAAGAGCTTGATGAAATTGTTTTAAAAGCTTTAAGTAAAGATCGCACTAAACGTTTTGATAATTTGGATCAAATGAATAGAGCGTTGATGAAATTTTTATATTCAAAATTTCCAGATTTTAATTCAACTGATCTTTCATATTTTTCACAAGAACTCTTTAGAGATGAAATCAAAAAAGATCGTGAAAAAATGTTTGAGTTTGGTAAAATTGATCTTCGTCCATACTTGCTTGAAGTAAAAAAAGAACATGAAGTGGGAACTCGCGACGTTCCAAGTGATGCAGGAATTCAGGCAAAGGCCAAAGAAAATGTACTTGATTTTGGTTTCGAAGATCCAAAAGCAAAACTCAAGCAAACTCAGGGAGTCAAAAAACTGGGGGCGAATTCCTCAGCTAATGATTTGACTAATGGGTCAGACATTTTACTGAAATCAACTCAGAGAAATTCAGACTCAACAAGAAATAGAATTGATCAAAGTAAAATTGAACCTAATTCAAAGAATAATTCACGAACGATTGTAGCAGCTCTGTTTGTAACAATGATTGCAGGTGGAATTTATTTTTACTATTCAGCAAAACATAGTGCAGACAGTGCGAAAGTAATCAGTAGCACAAATTCGCTTAGTCATAAAGATCGTCAACCGGCTCAAAATCACTCATCTGTAGACAGTGATATAGATCCGACTCCTCATAAAGGGAATATCGTATTGGCCCACTATGATAAACAAAAAATGCAAGCCTTCGTGAATGGTCGAAAAATGGAAATCGATTTGCTAAGTACACTTAAGGTTCCATTGGCCGAGGACTTTACATTGCGAATTCAAATTGAAGGAAAAAAGCATTTTATAAAAGAAATGAGAGTTGATAATACATCTGCTGTAGAAGTTGAAATTCCAGAAATGCCATCTATTGCTTACGGATACATAAATACATCTACCAGTTGTGCTCAAGGTGAAATTCGTTTTGAAATTTATGGTGAAAAAAGAGTTAGCCCAATACCAATGATTGAAACTTTTGGAGTGGGATTTCCACTAGGTCTTGATGATCGAGGTCAGCTGACACCTGTTGTCTATCAACTTTTCTTTAAGAAAAAAGGTGAAGACATTGAACGAAAACTTGAAGTCACTATAAATCGTGAAGATCAAACGATCGATCTTTGTGATCAATTGTAATTTTTTTCCCCAATAAATATTTTATCGTAAAGTGTAATAAACCATTGGTATGTTCAAAAAGAACATAAGTGTTACAAGTATATAACTGATAAAGTTTTGTAATGGAGAATTGGTGTATTCACCCATTATGTCTGGATCATTACATAAGTTAATAATAAAAAGAATTACTATTGGAATAAGTAATCCATTTAAAATTTGTGAATAAAGTAAAATCTTAAAAAGATCTATTCCTGGAATTAAGGTCATCGCTCCACCAATAACTATCATAGATGTAAATATTGTAAAAAAATGAGGTGCTTCTTTAAAAGTTCGATCGACGCCAGACTCCCAGCCCATACCCTGACAAATATAATAGCTAGCAGCAAGTGGTAGGATAGCGGCTGCAAAAAAGGAAGCATTAAAAAGACCAATACCAAAAAGCATTGATGCATACTTGCCAGCAAGTGGCTCTAATGCCACGGCAGCGTCTTTAGCATCGTGTATATTTGTAATTCCAGCATGAAATATTGTAGCTGCACAACAAATAATAATAAAAAAAGTAACAATTAACATTAATGTACATCCGGCGATAACATCAATTTTAGAATGCCATAAATGCTTCGTTGAGATTCCTTTTTCAACTACCGCAGATTGAATATAAAACTGCATCCAAGGAGTTATCGATGTTCCTAAAAGTCCAACCATTATAGGTAAATCTTTAGATGTGATTGAATGCAAGTCTGGATTAACTATTGCTAGTGTAACTTCTCCCCAATTTGGACCAACCATAAAGCCCGAAATAATATAAGTAAAAAAGACGGAGCAGCCAATTATGAAAATTCGTTCAATCGCCTTATAATCACTTTTTAAAACTAAAATCCAAACAAGAAGTGCACATATCGGAACAGTTAAATATCGGGTAGCTCCAAAAATTTCTCCAGCAGCAGCAATTCCTGCGAATTCTGCCATTGTATTTCCGAGATCAGCAAATAACAAAAAAAAGAGAGAATAAAAAGTAATTCGCAAACCAAATTTTTCTCTAATTAAATCGGCAAGGCCTTTCCCCGAAACAATTCCCATACGCGCAGACATTTCTTGAAACATCATTAAGGCTATGGTGACTGGAATTAAAATCCACATTAGTCTATAACCGGTTTGGGCACCGGCCAGAGAATAGGTCGCAATTCCACCGGCATCATTATCGAGATTGGCGGTAACCAAACCAGGACCCACTACACTTAAAAATAAAGTGAGCTTTATTAGCAGTGGCGACATAATTTTTTTCTTAGATTCAATTTTCATGAAAGCAACCTATCCATAACGTCATCTACTGATACCATTCCAAGAAGTTCATTATCACGCGAGACAATAGGAACTGTAATCATACTATACTTGTTCATAAAGTTAGCGACAATTTTCCAGTGAGTATCCGCATAGATAAATTTTATATCTGAGTCGTTCATCATTTCACTAACTAATAAATCTTCTTTGTAAATTAACAATTCCTGAAGAGCTAAAGATCCTATTAGTTTACGATTTTGATCTATAACGTAGATATCAAAAAATGAGGCAACTTCATCATGCTTTTCTTGAATAAGTGCTAAAACTTCTGAACGCTTGAGTTCAGAAGTTACTTCAAAAATTTCAGAAGTCATAAGCCCTCCGGCCGTGTCTTCGTCATACTCAAGGAGTTCTTGAATTTCTTCTTGTGTTTCCAGGTCATCAATATTGGAAATGATTTCGTCTGCAACATCTTCATCGAGTTCGTTTAATAGATCGGCAGCATCGTCGGTATCCATATTTTCGATAATCTCGGCGGCTTTTTCAGGAAGTTCATTTTCTAAAAGAGAAGCTTGTAAATCTTCATCAACTTCTGAAAGAGTTTCAGCTGCAAGTTTTGGATCAAGATTTGAGAAAATCATTTCTCGACCATGACTATCTAAATCTTCAAGAATGTCGGCCAG
>JAURXW010000534.1 GCA_030654205.1 Bacteriovorax sp. | reverse complement strand
GAGACATTAGAAGGCCATGATGTGGTCATTTCTTTTTTACCAGGTGAGGCTTTTAGAAATTACATACCAATTTTAATTCAAACAAAAATTCCTGTTATCTGCGGCAGTACCGGGATGAATTGGCCCCTAAATTTTGATTCATTATTAAAAGAAAATTCTATCAAATGGATTTACGCCACTAATTTTAGTCTTGGCATGAATCTGGTTCAGCAAATGATTGTGGTGCTCAGTAAGGCCCGAAATATTTTTGATAATTATCAGTTTAGTTTAAAAGAAACTCATCATACCAAAAAATTAGACGCCCCTTCAGGTACGGCGCTTTCCTGGAAATCTTGGGCCGCGCATGAAATGAATATTACTTCTGAAAGAATAGGAGACGTCACAGGAATCCACGAACTGATATTAACAACTCCTTATGAAGAAATAACTTTAAAGCACAATGCTCTTGATCGAAAAATATTTGCTGAAGGCGCTCTTTATGCGGCCAAAAAAATTACAACAGACAAGACACTCGCCCATGGTCTGCATTTGTTTCAAGATATCGTCCAACAAGAATTAAAAATATAAGTAAAATATAAGGAGATTTAAAAAATGAAAACTATTAATGATTATCCTCTGTGGACCGCCATTGTTACTCCACTCAATGAAGATAATACAGTCGACTATATTTCGTTTGAAAAAATATTGCGTGAACAAGCAGCTGCTCAAAATGCGATTGTTATACTTGGCTCGACTGGCGAGGCCCTTAATTTAACCAAAGAAGAATGCAAAAAAGTATTAGAGTTTGGATTATCACTAAAACTTTCAGTTCCAGTCATGACCGGCATCGGTGGCTTTAATCAAAAAGAAATTCTTGAATATGTAACTTATCTAAATACTCTTCCTCTGGATGCCTATTTAGTTGTTACACCTCTTTATGCAAAGCCAGGTGAACACGGTCAAACTGAGTGGTTTAAGGCCATTCTTGATCTCGCAACTAAGCCTTGCATGCTTTATAATGTCCCGGGACGCACCGGGGTTAAGATGAATTTTAATGCTGTTAAAAATTTATCAACACATAAAAACTTTTGGGCGATCAAAGAAGCTTCGGGTTCAGTAGAAGATTTTAAAAAATATACAGAGGCCAATCCTAATGCCCGCGTTTATAGCGGCGATGATGGAATGGTTTTTGATTACGTCCCTTTTGGATGTGTGGGGCTGGTGTCTGTTGCAAGTAATGCTTGGCCTGCTCCAGCACACGCTTACGTAGTCAAAGCGCTCGATATAAAACTTACGCCAACTGAAGCTGAGCTTTGGAAAAAAGCCTGTGATACTTTGTTTATTGCGGCCAATCCTGTGCCTGTAAAAAACTTAATGCATGTTTTGGGTCAAATCAAAACCAATGTTTTAAGATCCCCTCTCAGTCATTTAGACTTTGCTGATAATTCGCCCGTTTTAGTGGCCAATAAAAATATCCAAACTTGGTTTAAGGAGAACGTATGAATATTTGGGAAAAAACACTAAATGATTTAGAAGCAGGTCGAGTGCGTTCCGCCAATTTTATTGATGGGACTTGGGTTGCTAATACTGAAATCAAAATGCAAATTTTGGAGGCCTTTAAGGCCGGAGTTTTAGTAGAAGAAAATGGATTTGTTGATAAACACAATCTCATGCCTCAAAGCTTTAATGTTGAAAGAGGAATCAGAATTGTCCCTGGTGGAACAAGTGTTCGCCGAGGATCTTATATCGCCAAAGGTGTAATTATTATGCCGCCAAGTTATGTAAACGTAGGGGCCTTTGTTGACGAAGGCACTATGATTGACTCTCACGTCTTAATTGGCTCGTGCGCGCAGATTGGAAAAAAAGTGCATCTTTCAACCGCCGTGCAAATTGGTGGAGTCTTGGAGCCTATAGGGGCCGCTCCAGTTATCATTGAAGATGAAGCCTTTATTGGCGCCGGTGCAATTATTGTTGAAGGTATTCAAGTCAAACGAAGAGCTGTTATAGCTCCCGGGGTTATTCTCTCGAAAGGAATTCCTGTCTATGACTTAGTCAATAACCGTATTCTCAATAAAGGAGAACCTATTCCTGAAAATGCCATAGTTGTTCCTGGTAACCGACCAGTTAAGGCCGATTTAACATGGGGACACGAACTAGGTCTTACTCTTCAGTGTGCAATTATTGTAAAGTACAGAGATGAAAAAAGTGAAGCCTCTCTAGTACTCGAAGATTTTCTGAGATAACAAATCGTTAATTTGTGACAGTTGTTTTACACAAGCGGTGTGCTCTTTTGGTTATCCTATCATCAGGAGAACACACCTATGAAAACAACAGATATAAACGCCCCTCTAAACAACAAACTTGCAATTGATTGGGTTAATACCTTATTTCTAACTCTCACGCCTCTTTTTGCAGTTGTTTTAAGTTGGATTTATTTTAGAGGTCATGGAATAGAGTATTCTCAAATATTTTTGGCCATAGCTTTTTATTTTATTACTGGAATTGCGATTACGGCCGGATACCACCGTTTATTATCTCACCGGGCCTATCGTTCAAGTTCAATTGTTAAATTTCTCTACCTCATATTTGGAGCAGCTGCTTTTCAAAACTCGGCCTTAAAATGGGCCACTGATCACCGCATTCACCACCGCCACGTTGACCATGAAAAAGATCCATACAATATAAATAAAGGGTTCTTTTATGCTCATATGGGTTGGATTTTTTATAAAGAACCAGTTAGCAGCGAAGAAGTACAGTATCCAAAAGATTTGCTAAACGATAAATTAGTTATGTGGCAACATCGCAATTATTTATCAATTGCAGTAGTTGTCGGTTTTGTTCTTCCAACACTTATCGGTTATTTCTTAGGCTCAGCACTAGGCGGTCTTGCTTTGGCCGGAGTTTTAAGAGTCGTTCTGGTTCATCACTGTACATTTTTTATTAATTCATTATGCCATATCGTTGGGACTCGCCCGTATACAGATAGCAATACGGCCCGTGATAGCTTTATTATTGCCCTTTTTAGCTATGGTGAAGGCTATCATAATTATCACCATTATTTCCCAAGTGATTACCGCAATGGAATTCGTTGGTACCATTTCGATCCAACCAAATGGCTAATTAAAGTTTTATCTTTTGTAGGACTCGTTAACGACTTAAAGAAAGTTCCTGAGAAATTAATTATTCAGGCAAAAGCTGAAATGAGAAGTAAAAAACTTGTTATGCAATAAAATTTAGGCCAGCGGTAGCACAATCTTAAAAGTAGTTTGATTGGCATGCTCATCAAAAATAAGTGTGCCGCCATGATCTTCTATAATTTTTCTCGAAACACTTAGTCCTAACCCTGGACCAGCTCCAATTTCTTTTGTGGTAAAAAATGGCAAAAAGATCTTAGCTCGGTTTTCTTCTGGAATTCCTTTGCCGTTATCACTAATACAAACCGACAAAAACTCTTTTTTGACTTCCATTGATATTGTAATTTCCGGATTTAATATATTGCTCGTGGCCTCTGTAGCGTTATTCAAAAGATGA
>JAURXW010000522.1 GCA_030654205.1 Bacteriovorax sp. | reverse complement strand
ACAATTTACCTGAGTATAGAGCGGCCAGGCAAATATAGGCCCCATAATGATTGGCCTCTATGACAACATGAGTTTGTTTTGATTGATTGATTTCAGTTATCAATTTCTTGGCATCGACGTTCAATGAAAATAAATTAAGATGACGATAATAATTGAGCATTTTTCGGTGTGATCTTGATAATTGTTTTTTTTCTTCAGCTGTTAATTTGAAGCTTTCAAAACTGGCCATCATTGTGTCAGTTAAGCTTTCTTCAAAACCTTCTTTGAAAGTTGGATCAGCATATTTCATCTGGCCGTTTTTTTCTGCCGATGTAACACCTACAAATTGGACTTTACCTTTAAAAATAATGGGTCTGCTCATTGAAAAATTCCTTGTAGGGGTTTTTTACATAATAAACCCTATCGACCAATAATTATAAAAGATGAGTATTTTTGTAAATTTTTTCACAAAAACAATACTTTATGTTACAAGTGTATTTGTTTAGATGCCTCAGAAAACGGGTTATTTAAGATTAATATTTTTTAATCTCTCTTAAATGTCGTTTTAATGTCTGTGGACGATACTAGCTACAAGTTCAAACACACACAGGAGAATCTCATGAAATTTCTACTTGCATTAGCTCTTTTAACATCAGTAGCTATGGCCAACGAAGCTAAAGAAGTTAAAAAAGAAGAACATAAAGAAGTTGCTCCAGTAGCAAAGGTTGAAGGAAAAAAAGAAGATAAAAAAGCAGCCTACAAAGCAGCTAAAGAAGCTTGTTTACATGAAAATAAAGACCTTAAAGGTAAAGAACTTAAAGAATGCATCGTTTCTAAAAATAAATAATTCAAAGCAAAATAATTTGCTTTAACTTAACATCACGGAGATTTCACATGAAAAACGCAATCGTAATCGCTCTTACTTTAGTATCAGTTTCTGCTTTCGCTGGATCAAAAATGACAGCTGAGCAAAAAGCTTGTGTTAAAACTGCAAAAATGAACAAAGAACTTAAAGGCGCTGCAAAAAAAGAAGCTATCGCTGCTTGTAAAGCTGCTCCAGCTGCTGAAGCAAAAATGGAAACTGCTGCTCCAGCTACAAAATAATTATTACTTTTAAGTAATCCTTATATAGGGGGATCTTTTTAAGATCCCCCTTTTTTTTATTCCCAGGATGGGATGTATGTCCGTGGGAGGCAGGAGCCGGAACAGACAAAAGCAGAAAAACTTTTCACACCTAAAGATTCAAAGTACAATCCACCAATGAGAATTCTAGTCGTTGAAGATCAGCCGAAAATGGCAAGTTTCATAAAAAAAGGCCTCAATGCTCAAGGCTATCTGGTCGACGTTTCTGAAACAGGAATGGGAGCGGAGAGTTTAGTTTCTGAAAATCCCTACGATTTAATAGTTCTCGATGTAAATCTTCCTGATCAAAACGGGATGGATACCGCAAGACATATTCGCCGCGATGGTTTTAAAGGACCAATACTTATGCTCACGGCATTAAGTTCAACGAAAGATAAAATTCATGGTCTTGATTCTGGGGCCGATGACTATTTAACCAAGCCTTTTGATTTTGAAGAATTATTGGCGAGAATCAGAGCGCTGCTTAGAAGAAATACTGGAAGTGAAACTTCTAAATTAAGATTTGCTGATATTGATCTTGATCTCGTATTGCGCAAAGTTACTCGGGCAAATGTTGAGCTCAATTTAACTTCTAGAGAATTTTCATTACTTGAATATTTTATGAGACACCCCAACCGCCCACTCACCAGAGTTGAGATTAGTGAGCATGTTTGGGATGTAAACTTTGATACAAATACCAATGTCATTGATGTTTATATAAATATGCTCAGAAAAAAAATTGATTCTCCATTTGATAAAAAACTGATCCATACAATGGTTGGTTATGGTTATATTTTAAAGGATACTTAGGGCCCTAAATTCCAAATGAAACTATTACAAAAAATCAGTCTAAAGCTCAAACTAACATTACTCTTTGGATTAATTTTCACTGGGATGCTTTCAAGTTTTAGTTATATTCTTTACCAGGAATTTTCTAAATTGCAGTCTGAGGAATTTGATACGACCCTTTATAATTATGCCATTGATGTTGCTGAATCATTGGATATTGATAGTTATGGTGAAGTCGAGTTTGATCCCGATATTATTAAATTAAATGAGAAGATTCTTCCCTTTGCTCTTGGGACTAGTTATATTTCGGTGCTCGATATTAATGGAAAAATTATCGCAAGCTCGTCAAATGCCAATGATCAGCACATCCTCCCTGTGAGTGAATATAAATTAGGACGTGTCTTAAAAAAAGGTGCGAGCTACGATGTTTTAAGCTTTAAAAAAGTTCCTCATAGAGTTATAAATTATCTCTTACCTGTTTTAAAAATTGATTCCCCTCTTATTTTACAAATATCTGTTCCCATGACGACTTTTGTAAATACCAATAAAAATCTCATTAAATTTTTTCTAACAAGTGTTCCAGTCATGATGTTGCTTTCAGCGGTGATTGGGTATTTTTTTGTCGGAAGGGCCTTATTGCCAATGTTGGAAATTATTAATAAAACGAAAAAAATTGAAGTAACTAACCTGGAAGATAGAGTTCCGGTTCCCGAAACAAAAGATGAAATTTGGCAGCTTGCTGATACCATAAATCATCTCTTAAGTCGTTTGCAAAAATCATTTGTCTCTCAAGAGCGCTTTATCCAAGATGCCTCTCATCAATTAAAAACCCCTTTGGCCATCATTAAAGGAGAGTTAGAATTGTTTCGAGCAGCACCTCGTAGTGAAAAAGAGACTGCGCAGTTTTTTGAAAGTATGTCTCAAGAAATAAATTTTTTGGTTAAACTTACCAATGATTTACTTATCCTTGCCAGGGTTGATAGTGGGGCGACTTCTTTGGTATTTACCAAAAACAGATTAGATGAAATTGTTTTATTTCAAACTTCAAGACTCTCTAAGCTTGCGTCCTTAAAAAACATTTCCCTTCGAATTGATTTTGATTCTTTTGAAAACGCTTCGGAAGATGCTCTGTCGGTGATGTGTGATCCCGATTTGTTGGGTGTTCTTTTTTATAATTTAATTGAAAATGCTATTAAGTATTCACCCGAAAAATCGACTATTTTAATTACTGGAATTAATGAGAGCGATTCAATTTCTGTTATTGTTTCAGATGAAGGTGAAGGAATTGAAGATGTAAAAATTGGAAAAATTTTTGATAGATTTTTTAGAATTGAAGGAAGCTCTAAAGGCATTATGGGAAGTGGTCTAGGGCTTGCCATTTGTAAAGTTGTTGCCAATTCGATCGGTGCTCAATTATGGGCCGAGAAAAACACAGAAAAAGGCACATCTTTTTACTTCAAAATGATGAAGAATAGTTAGATCTTTTAATTCTTAAAGTCTCTTATGAAAATTTAACAACACAATAATTTTTCTTCCCTTTTCTAATGACTAAGCAGCTCTCACTCGCGAGATTTTTTTCATTGATGACTAAGCTCATGTCAGTGGCACTTATATTATTTAAATAAACACCTTTTTGTTCAACTGAGCGTTTAGCCTCTCCCTTGCTGCTAAATAGTGGAGTCATTGCCAGTAGATCTAAAAATGAAATTCCCTTTTTCAGAGCTTCAAAAGTTAATTCAATTGAAGGAACATCACCAAAAATGGCATTGAGTTCTCGGTCAGCTAAATTTGAAATAGTTTCACCAAAAAATATTTTAGTGGCCGTCATTGCGGATGCCAAACCTAATTCACCGTGGACAATCTTAACAACTTCAGATGCTAGAACTTTTTGGGCCTCACGTAGATGAGGTTCATCTTTTGTTTTTTGTTCAAGCGTAGCAATTTGATCTAGTGATAAAAATGTAAAATATTTGAGATATTTATCTACAGATGAATCATCAGAATTTATTAAATATTGATACATTTGATATGGAGATGTCATTTCGGGGTCTAGATAGATGGCCGTGCCACCTTCTGATTTTCCAAATTTGTTTCCATTGGAGTCTGTAACAAGAGGAATAACCAGTCCATAAACTTGCTTACTATCCATTTTACGAGCGAGATCTATGCCTGCAGTAATATTACCCCATTGATCTCCACCACCAAGTTGCAAAACAACATTATGTTCTTTGGCAAGATGTCTGAAGTCATAAGCTTGAAGCATTTGATAAGTAAATTCTGTAAAACTAATACCAACTTCAGAGTTGATTCTATTTTTGACAGATTCTTTTGCGAGCATCTCTGTCACTCTAAATCTTTTGCCCACATCTCGTAAAAATTCAATAAAAGAAAATTTTCCCATCCAATCAAAATTGTTAACGATCACGGCCGCATTGGTTGTACTTTTAATATCTAAAAGTTTTTCTAATTGCGCTCGCTGACCTTTTATATTTTCTTGGATAACTTCGTCCGTAAGTAAGTTGCGTTCAGCATTTTTACCTGACGGATCGCCAATCATTCCCGTAGCACCACCGATTACACAGTAAGGTGTATGGCCTGCGATTTGGAAACGTCTCATCATAATGACACATAAAAGATTTCCAATTTGCAATGATTTAGCAGTTGGGTCATATCCAATATAAAAAGAGATTTTCGTATTATTTAAAAGTGCAGGCAAATCTTCGCTCGAAGTTGCTTCAATGAGTCCACGTGCTACAAGTTCCGAGTAGAAGTTCATAATAAATCCTTGAGATACTTAAATTATAATTAAGATTATGACAGATAAAAAGAGTGATGAAAATCCATTATAAATGAATTATTTTAAGAATTTTAAAATATCTGCGATCAGTTTATCTAAGCGCTTTGAAAGAGCGGATAAAGATTTATTATCGACAACGACCAGCTTTTTTTCAAGCGCTTCTCTTTCTTCACGAATTCCTTGAAAGCGAGCGATGAAGCCGTTGTAAGCATAGACTGCACTTTCTTTATCAATTTCTCTGGAGAATCGAT
>JAURXW010000065.1 GCA_030654205.1 Bacteriovorax sp. | reverse complement strand
ACTCTATTTTCTTCATTCCTACTAAGACATAGTCAAAGCCGTAGTCTAGGTATGTTTGAACAACTTCTACTGCAAATGGCCTGTTTGCTTGTTTTGAAATAAGTCCGACTTCCGAGGCCTGTTTTTTAAATTCTAGCGCTTTTATAGTCATATTTTTTCGAGCATAAATTAATGAGTGTTCAAGTAACTCATAAAAAGGGGCCGCATCTTTTGGACTTAAGCCTGGGTCTCCCCAAATTCGGGCAAGAAAAGGAAAAAAGTGGCCGTAATAAACTTGCTCAACTGCATCGGGGCTAGGCAGTGCCTTCCAAAGTTCATTCATTTGCTTTATAAGATTTAGATCAAAAAAATCTTCACCATCGACCAAATCATCTGTACTGGCCGATTCACGCCATTTATTCTCAACCAACTTCATAGCATCATCAAAATCTTTCTGGGCACGATCTTCGTCAAAGTCGCTCGTTTGCGTTTCATAAGTTGCAAGTCTGACCAACTGATTATTTGTAAAAGCGTTGAGTGGTCTATTAATCATTGTCGTTATGTTATTTAGTCTCGCTAAATCTAATAAATTTTCATCTCCATAATCACCAAATTTTTCAAGGGCCCCAATTTCAATTAAATTAAAAGGAAATTGAATTGTTGTAAAATGATTTTTTGGACCAATACTATTGGCAATTTCAAGGACTCTACTCAAGCTAGTCACTTCAAGATGATTGAGAGGTAAAACGAAATTATTAGAACTTATTCCATAAGATTTAATTCTCCCACTCGCGACTTCAGTTTCAAGATAAACAAATGCCTTTTTTATTCGGCGGTAATATTCATCTTGAGAAATATCGCCGTCTTTACTTTTAAAATAATATTCTGGATTGTGAAGTAAAAAAATATCGATAGATTTAACCTGTAATCGCTTTAAAGAATTATCCAATTGATTTTTTAAAAAATCCGGGTGAATTGAATGTTTAAGATCATCTCCTAGATCCACTAAATCTTCACATGCTAATCCAGCGGCCATTAATTCATCTAATATGTCCAAATTTTTACCCTGAACATATCCGGCCTTAGTTACAAGTGTAGGATGAAAATCAGGATGATCTTGTAAAACAGAACCAATTAATTCTTCGGACTCTCCATTTGTATAATTGGCAGAAGTATCGATTAATGGACAACCTAGTTTCAGTGCTTCAATTAAGGCCATGCGGTGATCACTCGAGCGGATACTTATACGATAACTTCCAAATCCAACTTGTCCCATTTTTTCCTACTTTAAAAAAGGAAGTAGATCACTAATGCGATTTACTCCTTCACCTCTTATACTTGGTGAATCTATTGTGCCTTGATCGTACACTTGATAACGATAACATTGATGGGCCTGATCTTGAAGAAAATCTTCTTCACCGCGAACCAACACACCCTCGACTTCAAATGTTTTACTATTAAAAACTGGTGCCCCCGAGTTCCCTTCGAATGAATCAAGAGTTGTTTTAAAGGAATGTGCTTCACTGATATCGTTTACTATCGCATTAGTAGTTTTAACTAACGGCAATCCCAATGGATGACCAATCATAAAAACTTGATCACTTGTTGCAATTTGGCCTTTACGGCGAAGCTTTAGGGGCTTTATTCCTGATGCTTTTTTCTTTAGCCGAATCACAGAATAATCCTGGATCCCATCATCATCAAAAACATGATTAATAATTTCACTGCATTCATAAATGTTTTTATTAAAAATTCTATAACCATTTTTGGTTTCATTTCTTGTCTGAACATTAAAAGCAATTAATTTATTATCACAATCTGATTGATTCATAAAACAGTGCCCAGCACTTGCCAAAAGATCTTCACCAATTAAAAACCCCGTACATCCATAGACAGTATGATGATTACTAAATACTTCATCTAGGCATAAATTTATACCTGTCGTATCACTTAAGACTTGTCCCTTTATTAATGAGTATAGAAAGTTTTTTTGAACGGCATCTTTTGAAACGATAAGTGCAATCGATTTTGAGAGTTCAAGCATTTTCACATTGAATTTTTTATCAATAAAGCTTCTGTCGTCTTTTCCATAAATAGCATCTGTACCTTCAAAATTAGGTATGCTGCCTGCACTTGCAGTGAGATGCATGTACAAAAGAAGCGATGAAATAAACGACCAAATAATTGTTTTTAACATGGCCCGACAGTACCATTTTCTAGAGAAATCAGACAAAAGCATGTAGTTTTTACGGCCTTAATTGGATAGCTATTGAGATTATTTCCAAGGATGCTAGACCTTAACCAATCAACCAGCTAATTGAGGCCATTTATGCTAGAAGCCAGACTTATCAATCTAGAAATGAATTTTTCACACCAAGAGTCTTTGTTAGAGCAATTAAATGAAATAGTAACTGCTCAGCAGCGATCAATTGATATGCTAGAAAAAGAAATGTTAGAATTAAAACTCTCGCTATCAGGTGACAATACTAGCTCGCAGCGCTCACTGGCCGACGATATACCTCCACATTACTAGAATCTTTAAAACAAAAAAAAGAGTAGCAAACTTTTAATTGCCTGCTACTCTCACTATTACTTTATTCTTAATAATTAAAACTAACTAAAGAACAAGTCCATCAAATGGGTTTAAATACTGAGCACGCACTTGCGTCTGACCTTGTGAATTACCATTAGATTCAAAGAATCCATATAAAGCACCTTCAGTAATTTTTTGTTGCTCATAAAATGACTTAATAAAAAGACTTACGTTATCTTTAATAACGGCACTAACTGGCACAAAACTTAAACCTAATTGAGCAAGATTTAAAACTATACGCTTACGCACAACTTGAGTCGGGCGGTCATAGTTATAGGCCACTGCAGGTCTATTTTGAAACATGCTTTCTTTGTTAAAAAGATTAACTACTACTTTTTCATTATTATAAGTAACTTTCTGGAAAGCAAAGTTCATGCGGTCACTTACTTCTGAATAAATACTTTGAGCATTTTTCAGATTGGTTGATCCCATTCTAAAGTTTAGGTAGAAATTATTCACACCATACTTCGTCCAGTTATTTTTAGCAGCATTTGATTCCCAAAATGCATACCACTGTATTCTAGACTCATAAATTGATGACCAAATAAGGTTTACTTCATCATGAGTTAAACCCAATTCTTCTTCTTTAAAGTTTTCTAAATAATGAAGAAGCATATTTTGGTGAAACTGTCTTCTTTCTGTAATAAGTCTTTCAACTTGTACAATTACATAGCTAGCAGTATTAAGCATTGGAATGCTAGACAATCTCTTGCGAGCAAAATCTAATCCCCATGTTACTGCTTTATAAGTAACATTCTTTTTATAGAAAAAAGTTGAATCATTAACATTGGCAATCATCGTTGGATCAAGAAGTAAAATTGCGTCAGTGATTTTTCCTTGAAATTGATTCACAACATCTTGAAAAGTTGCATTCGAAAAAATTCCATCAACATTAACCACAGCTAATTTTTTCAATGAATCAACAATAGTTTGAACATTTTGATCATACTGAGTTTGATTTCCAGAAAAATCTTGTACAGCTCCTTCGCTAATTACATCTCTAATTTCGTTTTCATATTGTCCACTTGCCAAATTTTCAGAGCTCATAAAAGATTGCTCATTAACCAACTGAGAACGAATCATTTTTACATAAGGAGCTACTGAAAACTTAACAGGCAAAGTCCTGTCTCTTATGCCAATAAGTTTTCCATCAGCTGATCTTATGACTTGAAAACGTTTAAAAAAACTACTAGCAGATTTAGTTTGATCGGCCTGTGCGCTCGCTGTGAATAAACACAGAAGGGCCATCAATAATGAAATTGTTCTCATATTTTCCTCCTTGAAAAACAGTGTCAAATTTGATTATAGATGCCTTTAGCTGAATTCAAAGTAATGTAAGAAAATATGATTTTTGATTCTTATATAAAACTTTGTTCTACTTCATCCCAGAGTGCAGAGCGAAGCTTTAATGAATTGACTCCCGCCAGTCTTGCTTGATTCCATTTTGTCTCATCATTTCCACAGAGTACAGCGAGACACTTCTCGGCTTGATGCGAATGCTCTCCTCCATCGATTTCAATATGTCTGATAAGATAATATTTTAAATTGGGAAAAAGATTTTGATTATTAGTATTTATATTTTTTTCTAAATCATCAAGAATAGAAGTAAACATGTCGGGTATAAGTTTTTCTCTGCCAAAGAAAAAAGCCGCGGCCACTTCGTGAACGAGTCCATTACTGGCGAGACTCAAATTGAATTCAACAAAATTTTTTTGAGCAATTGTAATTTTTGAATAATCTTTATCTGAAATAAAATTTAAAAGTTTATCACTGCTGGCACCTATTTCGGTCATCGCGTTTAGATACAAAGTAAAATGATCAATGGCCTCACCATTTTGATCTAAGTCACTTTCTTCTCCCAGAACAATTTCATTTATTAAACGAACTAATTGTTTTGGATAGCAACTCGGAACCCAAGGAACTTCAACACAGGTGATTTCTTTTTGAAGGCGTTTAAGTAGCGACATAAAGTCCCAAACGGCAAAGACATGAGTTTCCATCATGATTTTTAAATCACTAAGGGTTAAAATTTTATTATACATTGAGTGGTTTGCGACTGATTGATGAAGAGTCACTAAGTCTGGATGCTGTAATAACGATTTCAAAATAACACCTCTAAAAAGATTTATTTTGAAGTTGTAACATAGATAAAATCAAAATTATACTAGACAAGATCTAGAGTTCAAAATCATCATAACTTTGTTCAAACTTGTCATCCATTTCCTTAGAAAAAAAACGTCTTGAAAAATATTGGCCTGCACGAATTGTTCGGATCATATCGTATTCTTCTAACTTTCTAAGAGAAGAATAGATATCTTCAATGGCAAGTCCTAGGTTTTTTGCCATTTCAGTATGTGACATCATCTGAGAAATACCATGCGAGCGATGCAAATTTGGAAAGCACCAAACGCGGCGATATATATACATAAGAACTAAAATTTCAATTCGATTTAATTTATAATCAACAACAATTTTATCAAAAAAAATATCTGGTATTTCAGATGAAGTGGCCTTGAGCAGAGTGCCCCCTCCACCAATATTATGTGAATTATCCACCTTTTTTTTGGAGCGATGTTCGGCCAGAATAGATTTAAGATCGACCATAAAACTAACCTCTAAAATTAGCTTACCATAAATCTAAATTGAATTCTACTAGTGATAAAACTTGCCTCTTTTACTCAAGCGTTTTTCCCATGAAAAGCAAATTCATTTGATTAAACTCACGTTTAACTTGGTAAAGAAATCCCAATCGTTCATAAAAAGAAATATTTAAGGCTTCGGGGGAACTCACAAGATGCACTCCCGAAACCCCTTCTTTTTTTAAAACTTTAACAAATTCAAGAACCAATAAACTTCCCAATCCCCTTCCCCTACAATCAGGATGAAAATTGATATGGAAATGGGCCGGATAAGTTTCAAAAAGATCTTCAAAAAGTTTAAAGGCCGGGACTTCTACCTCTGTAGCGGCCAGCGTTGAATCAAGGCAACCACTTAGATAACCTAAAACCTTTTGCCCCTCGCGCATAATTAAAAAAT
>JAURXW010000517.1 GCA_030654205.1 Bacteriovorax sp. | reverse complement strand
TTTTGTAAATAATGAGTTGGTATTAGTTAATTTAGCCATAATTTCGCTATCTGTTAACTGATACCTCAATGTCATAGGTTCTTTTTTAAACCTAATATCTAAACTTTTGGCATAGTCTTCTAACCTTATTTGCTTATCAGTAATACTTTCCTTTGATTTTTTTTGTTTGATACTTGCATGTATTTTTTTCCTACCAGAGAAACTATTTAAATTATCAACATATTTATTGTAATTTTTTTCTAATGTTTCAATTTCTTTAATATGTGCTTTGGTATCAGTTGTTCCTGCTAATTTGTGTTTTTCGTTTACCTCATCATATTTAGATTCAGTAATGGCTCTTTGTTTAAGTGTTCTTTTGTCAATTTCAATTTGGATATTTTCTTTTGCTTTTGATTGTTTAGCAATAGCAATTCTACTTTCCTCAGTTAATGCTGGTCTATATCCTGCGATGTCTTGGTATTTATCAGTAATGGTTAAATCATTTTTACTATAAGCCTCAAGAGGAATATTTGGAAATCTTGCTTTAAATTTATCAACAAATTTATTATCGTGGGTTGAGTTTAGTCTATCGTGAAATGATTTTTCATTTAAGGCATCCAATTGTAGTGAACTCATTGTTCCGTCTTCCATTCTCATACAGTTCGATAGAAGGCAGTGCGAATGGAACATCGCAAGCCCATCACGATTGTCCAGGTGGATATGACTATTAAAAATAACATCGTTAGAATGAACCCCTGCTGAGTTTTTCAATTCAGGAACTACAATCTCATTTAATG
Organism: Bacteriovorax sp.; assembly: GCA_030654205.1. GTDB lineage: Bacteria > Bdellovibrionota > Bacteriovoracia > Bacteriovoracales > Bacteriovoracaceae > Bacteriovorax. Next base: position 2,999 of record JAURXW010000517.1, on the reverse strand, counting down.
TTTCCCTTTGAGTTTCTAACTCCATTTTTTCGAAACTTCTTTTTTCTTCTTCATTTAATAATTGATATACATAACTCCAATGAGAGTGTTTAGTAAATAGAAATTCAATTGATGGTTTAATAACAACCTCAGATACTTGCTTAACTTCGCTAGGTTTAAAATTTATTGTCCTGCCATCATTTAGAACTTTAACTCCATTATTGGCTTGCCATACATTTAATTTAATTTCTTCATTAGTTAGAGGGTCAATTATTGTTCTTGTAATTCTTGTGTTAACTTTCATATCTTTTTGTAAATCATGTTTCCTTAATTCAAGACTTATAAAAGTATCTAACCTATCATTATTAACTGAACCGTTTAAATTGAACTCATCAGCCATACCACCTTTTTTAGCTCCCCAGCCTAAACTAAATCTATCTTCTTGGTCTTTAATAATTAAATCTTTAATTTCATTATCAGATAGATTATTGAATGAACCTCTTAAATAATCATAATGAACACTCATATATTTTTGAGGATCTTGCTTATATTCTTGAATGGCTTTGTTTGAATTTTCTTCTTTCTGGCCTTTTATGTATTTTGAATAATTAAACCCTTTGGTTAATTTAGTATTAGATATTTGAATTGACATAATTAAACTATCCTTTAAAGGCTATCGCATTAATTAAATTTTCCATTAATGATGTCAATTTAATAACTTCGTTTTCTAGTTTAAATAATCTTAATTCGTAAAATTCCTTATTATCATCAAGTAATTTTTCATTTATAATTTTAATATTATTAAGGTGTGTTTCGTGTAATTTTGATTGAGTAATTAAGTGTGATATGTATTCGTTTATCTTCATATTATTTTTATTGGCTAATATTATAAATTCTTCATCAATTATTTTTCTAGTATCTTTTTTTGTTGTTGTTGTTTTTACCATTTCAATTACTCCTATGCTTTATATAGTTATAAGAGATTTTTAGGAAATGTAAATAGTAAAGTAAAAATATAGTTGGATTTTTAAAAGTCATATTCTATAAGGGTTAGAAGGCAACTTTTAAAAGAAATGGTTGAAATAATAGGTTTTCCAGATTTATCTGGTGATTAGTTCTTTGACTTACAGGTTCATCGTAAGGCAATATAAAGGTTTGGCATTGGTTTTTTGTTTTGGTCTTGGTCTTGTATTCTGGTCTTGGTGTAATAAGGTGTTTTTTTAGATATGAGGGGATAAATAAATATATAGCAATCTTTAAATATCAAGGTAAAAAATAGATAATTAAATAGAGTGTCAAGTAGGGTTTATTACTGGGTAGGTATACGGGGGTGGTTTAAGTTGGTTATTAAATAGTATCCTAAATAGTGATATAAAGATAATCACCAAGTAGTTTGACAAGTAGTTTTTATCTGCTATATATATTCTATAAATTAGGAGTCTTATATGGCTAAATCTTCATTATCATTAAATATTAAAAAAGTTATGGCTGTGGCTATTCCAGTTAAAAAAAGTAAATCATTGGAATACTTCGTTAATAATATTGTTGAACTCAATAAATTCATATCTGATTTTGATGGTAAAAAATATAGTGGTGGTGTTTTGTCTTATATTAGTAAATTGGTTTTTGAGGATAAAATAACTAGGGCTGATGGTTCTATTCTGACTGTTGAGCAAGTTAATTATTATCTATTATCTGCCCGTAAAATTACTGGTAAAAAAAGAAAGGTTAAGAAAGTATCAAGTAAAAAGATTGTTTCAAATAGTCCAATAATTAAGATAGTTTCAAAAATTAAACTTAATGAGATTGAGATTAAATTAAAATTCCTTTACCTTAATCAATTAAACTATGACAATTATAAATTAAGTGATGATGATTTAGAGTTGTGTAATGCAGTTGATTTGATAGTAGATAAATCAAAAGTAATTTTTTCATGTAATGATAAAGAAATTACAATTAAAGATTGTTTAGATACTTTTAATAAATTGCCTATGGTCTAACTAGATATATTTTTCTTTGGTCGCTTAACTTATCTAATCTTTTAGATAATTCAAATAAAATTTCTACTGCAGTGCCTGCTGGTAGTTTGTAATATTCTTCGTTATATTTTAATACTTCTAAAAATTCTTTATATATAAGGTCTTTGTTTATTCCAATTGATGACATTAAAATATCCTTTCCCTAGTCTTAACTCCTGATTTAATTTTAGTAATGACTTTATCTAATGAATATAAACCATCATTATTTATTCTGTAATCGTCAGGTGTCTTAAATTCTTGGCTAATAATTTTTTTAGTAAAAAATAATTCTAAAGTGTCATAAGTTAAGTATGATTGTTTTTTCTCTTTAGCCATTTTAATATCTCCTATATCTAATATATTACAAACTTCTCATTAGTCAAGATTATAAAAATAAAACAATATTAGCAATAAAGTCTATTGCTTTTCTTAATCTATCGGTTTTGTCCTGAAAGGACCAGCTACCCTTTTAAGGGAGGTTTTGACTTTTGAAATCTAGCTTGTTCTTTAATATGTGTTATTAAAAGTCAAAAGCACTTCGCTATCGCTCTTTAAAAACATTTTTAGGAATGTGTCCATACGGACAAAAACAACTCAATCTTAATAAGGCATAAGCCTTACTTGAAATTTATTGTTTTTCTTAATCTATCGGTTTTGTCCTGAAAGTACCAGCTACCCTTTTAAGGGAGGTTTTGACTTTTAATATGAATAAATAAAATTTAGTCAAATATTATGCAACTAATTTGTTGCTTTATAGAATCTTATTGATTGCTATTACTAATTAAAAATCATTATTAAAAAAGAAACTTGTGAGTTTCTAAACTGAAACTTCTAGATTGCTTTTGTGAAACTTCTGGATTGCTTTTGTGAAACTCACAAGTTTCTTTTCAAAAACATCCAAATTGCTTGTGAGATATATTGAATAAGGCTGAGATTAAAATTTCAGTAAACACACCCTCTATATCTAATTCTTTTTCTTTAGATTTTTTCTATATTTTCTTA
>JAURXW010000511.1 GCA_030654205.1 Bacteriovorax sp. | reverse complement strand
ATTTGTAATTCTTGAACAGCAACAGTTTCGGTAATTGCCAAGGCACGCTCATAGTTGGGATCGATATTCATTCCTTCTTGGTATATAAAGTATGAAACAAATAATGAGCTGATTAGCATCGGAATTAAGGAAAATAATATTTTAGATTTCATGGAAAGCTTATTTAAAGAACTCATTTAAAAACTCCAAACCTAAGAAATAATGATTCATGTCAATATTTTCGGTTTAAAAATGGTGATACTGAATAAAAAAAATAAGTTTAAATACACGACAAGTTAAATTTTAATACCTGAGTGACTAAAGTAAACCTCAAGGAAATTTAAAAATCTAATTTCAAAATAGGAAAATATTTAGCGTTTAACTCTCTTTTAGATCTATTTATTTTATGTACATCTTGTGCGTCACTTTTCAAGGACTCTCGACAACAAGTATTTTTTAAGGGGGGCCCAATTTCTGGTGTGACTACTGTAAATACACCCGATGGCAAATTTGACATTGATGGCGGATCAGGGGCGTATCTTATGACCAGATCAAAGTCAGATATCCCTATTACTGTAAAATGTCCCAATGGTAAAACGACTCAAGCAATTATTGAAACGAAGTTTGATTTTTTAGTTGGTGGTCTTGCAAATATAATTTGGTGGCCAGCGCTGTTTTATGATCCATTTCAAGGAAAGGCATATAATATTCCTGAAATTTCGTTAACAACTTACTGCCAACAAAGTTAATATCTTGTTTTGAAACTGCTCAATTTCTTGAGCAGTTTCATGATTCATGCTGGGGTTAGTTTTAATATTCTAAAATTATTAATTTTTTTGAATACATTCAAAATTATATTCATGTTTTGCTTTGTATTTTTGAACCCACAAAAGTGGAACAATTAGGAAGAGACCACCGGCGCAAGCTCCAATATCAAATTGTTCATTCCGGGTTATTTTATAAGGAACATCTTCGCATCCCTCTTTTTTCAAAATAATAGTAGTTGTTGAGCCGACTATTTTTGAATCAACATGAGTATGTTGTCCCTTACCAGCAAATTCGCCATCAACATAAATTTTCACATCTTTGTCATTCGTTGAAATAAGGGTCGCTGAAGAGCAACCTGTAAGCGACGAAATTATCATTAATACTAAAATTTGTTTCATTTAAATAATCTCTAAGTATGAATCTATTAATACATTTCATTTTTTGATTTGTTTTCCAACGGCAATAAAGGACAAAAGATAGATAAGAAATGGAATAAGGGCAACTGGTGCTCCCGAAAAAATCATAATTCCTGCGGAGAGAGCGGCCATAAAAGTATAAAAACGAACATACTTAACAGCGTATTTTACTTCTCTGACGTAAAGAAAATAAATAACGATATGAAAGACTAAAAATAATAGCATTGAGAAAATAAAAGTCTGGAGTAAGACGGCATAAATTTGGACTTGAAAATCTGGAGAGTTAATTATCGGCTTGGCGATTTTTAAATACTCATCATAATTTTTTATTTTTTCATATGACCAGATTGCAATACCCAGGTCTGCTAAGAAGCATAGAATTGCAATTTGTTTTCTATCTTTGAAAGTATTTTTGAAAGTTTCGTTGAAAATAAGTTCGGCTTTATTTTTCAATTAAATATCTTCAACAATTCCACCATCTTTACCAAAAATAACGGCGAGCTCTTTTGTTTTATCATTCAAGATTTTTGTGACAAGGGCCGTGTCTTGTATGGCCTGTAATTCACCTTCGCTCATCGAGCCAGATTCTTTGCCCATCAGAAAAATTTCTCCGAAGGCCACTTGGTGAGTAACACTATTTTTTCCAATTAAAATTAGCTTGTAGGCACAAGTCAAAAGCTCCCAATGAGGAAGAAATTCACTGAGAGAGCCGGCCTTGATTTTTAAGGCATAAGTATTGGCGTCAATTTTATTCAAAAGTGTTTGGGGATAACGAATTGATTCTTTTCTTGTGCCTTGGTAATTAAAATGGCAGCTGATAACAGCTTGCCAGTCAGTCAGTTCAAGATTGTTCACAATAATTTTGCCATTGATCGCCGGAGTTTTGACTCTCACATTGTCAGCATAGGTCGTGGCAGAAATTAGAAGAGCAAAAAGAATGGTTAATTTTTTCATGTGTAAATTATAGAGTTACATTAAACTTTTTGAGTAGCTTTTTTTTCGGCTTTTGAGATAATAAGAATATGAAACGCATCATTTTAATTACCTTTGCTACAATTTTTTCAACAATGGTTGGACTTTATTTTAGACCATCGTATTTACTAGTTGGACAGCTAGATTGGCTCAATGTACTGACCAAAGGCTATTACGTAGGTTCTTTTTCGCGTTTTTTTTCCCAAGGTTTTCTAGATGAGTCATTTTATTTTGTTATGAGATTTACGCTCGGAGGTTTGGGCGGAGGCTTTTTGCTGACTCTATTTGCTGGCGGGATCAAAGGTTCTAAAAAATCAGCTGGCAAAAAAAAGAAATAAATTAATCGTCGTAATTTCCGCGTTGTAATTTTCGAGCAACATCTTTTTCTTTTTCAGCATCTCTTTTGTCGTGAGCTTTTTTTCCTTTGGCCAAAGCAAATTCTAATTTTATTTTTGAATCTTTGAAATACATCTTAGTTACAACTAAGGTTAAATTCTGCGTTTTCATTTGATGATAGATACGTGTGATTTCCAGGCGATTTAAGAGTAATTTTTTTACTCTTTGTTCCGTGTGGTTATTGATATTTCCGAAGGTGTAATGGGGAACGTTGACGTTATAGGCCCATACTTCACCTTTTGAATCGATCACAACATACGATTCGTTCAGAGTGACTTTGCCACCGCGAAGAACTTTTACTTCTGTTCCAAGTAATTGGATGCCGGCCTCAAATTTATCCAATAAGGTAAAATCGAAGTTCGCACGTTTATTAGTTCCAATAATCTTGATTCCCATAATCCTTTCGCTAATTTTTAAAAATTAAATTTTATACCTAAACTCGCTGCTATTACATGGCCTGAAATATCGTAACCACCGGCGCCGATTTTATTTCCTGCTGAGCCATCTTCTTGACCAGTGCTCTTTGTCACATGTTTCTCAACTAGACTATGATACTCCAAAGACGTCCCTAAATTAACATCTTTTGACCAAATAACAATACGGTATTGAAGTCCGGTGCTTAAAATATAGGTATCGGTATCAATGGAATTTCCACTTCCTGAAAAATTGCCGTCAAGCGGTGTCATTCGATATCCTAAACCTGCACTTGTGGCCCAGCGATCTGTCAGATTTATTTTTATTCCAATACGCGGATTGATAGTATTTCTGACTTTGATATGTTCGTAATTACTACTTGGAACAATTACTCCACCGGTCTTAGTGATATAAATAGTAGGTGGTTTATAACCTGACCACAATTGGTATTCAAGACCAGCAAATAATTCAGTGGCCTCTGTTGCCAATGATGTTCCAATCCGAAAAGTATGTGGATCATAAAAAATCATTGAATCAATTCCCGATTCAAATAAGGCCAGTGAAGGATTATTGATTTCACCCGAAACAATAGCGTGAAGATTTGATTTCATTTCTTGTTGGTAAGTAAAATAAAACTTAGCCTGATTTATTTTTTTTACAAATGAAGTAATAATTCCCAATGATGGTGCGACTTTTGAGCGCGCTTGTGCCCAAGAACCATAAGCTGCGCCATTTAAACTCAAATTAGATTTTACTTCGGCCGAGGCCTGAAAGCCCACGAGTGTACCAATTGACCAGGCAAAATCATCACTCCATTTGCGGGCAAAATTTAAATAAATTGAAGTGCGTTTATAGCGAGAATGATACATGACATATTCTGGCAAAAAAGGATTTCCCGAATTCGTTTCCATTAAGTTACCAATGGGAAGAAAAACTGAAATTCCAAGAGTTCCTAAATGTTGATATCCAATGGGAAGAGCAAAGTGTAGGCCCCCGCCATAAAATTTGGCATAATTATTATCAACATTTCCGGTAGTAGAAGCTGTACTTGAATTGGTATTATTGGCCACTACGATATTGCTCATTTTTTTAAATGTCGTGGCCGTAGAAGTAGCACCTAAAAGAATATTAACTCGGTCTGAAAAACCCAAAATGGCCGGGACATAATAATTATTACTTGGATCATTGGCGTCGAGTGTCGCTTGATTTCCAATGGCCGTAGTTGAATAACTGGCACCAAAAAATTCTGGATAACTGGCAAAAGATTTACCGGTAAAAATAAGTGTTACATTTAAAATGATAAACGCCAGGCTTTTTTTCATGAGCGCAATTTCCGATACAATTCTAGAACATGCTCCAAGGTAAGGACTTCCGAGCGCAAAGTTGTCGATAGCCCAAGCGAGTCAAAACTCTCTTTAATTATTTCAGGTTTATAATAACTTTTTAAAACTCCACCAATTTGTTTTCTTCTTTGGGAGAACATTTGGCGCAAAAATTTTTCTAAAGTTCTAAATTCGGCCATTGGAACAAGAGGAATTTCTCTTCTTACAAAAGTTATAACGGCAGAATCCACTTTAGGAGGTGGGGCAAAGGCCCCAGGAGGTACTTTGACCAAGAGATTGCATTCAAAAAAAGACTGGCAGAGAACCAATAGTGATCCCATAAAGTTTTTAGTTGTCGCAAATGGAAATACTTTATCAGCAACTTCTTTTTGAAACATTAAAGTCATATATTTTATATCAGTTGCCTGTAAAAAATTAACTAAAAGTGGAGTTGCAATATTATAAGGAAGATTCGAAACGAGCCAAATTTTTTTGCCACTAATATTTTTTTCTTTAAAAAAAGTGGATAATTCAACCTGAAGTGCATCATCTAAAGTAATTTGATCTTTATTCAGAAATTGATCGAGATAAACTCCAAAACGCGTATCTTTTTCGATAACAAAATAGGGAAGTCCCATAAGTGCTAAGTGCTCTGTTAAAATTCCAGGACCTGGTCCGATTTCTACAATGGCCTCTGCTTGATCTTTAAAATCATGACAAATTTGTTGAATAATATTTTGATCGCGAAGAAAATGCTGTCCAAGAGATTTGTCAGGACTTGGTAATTCTAAACGAGTTTGACTTGGAACTTTGCTCATTTTATTTTCCTTTGATTTTTTAGCTTTTCAGCTTTTGAGACAAATTGTCCTCGAGCATCTAGTAAAAGACATTCAGGAAAAGGCAGGGCATGGTGATAGGTTCTCAAAGCATAATTAGCAATCATCGCACCATTGTCAGTGCAGTATTTTGGTTGAACAAAATTTACGTTGGAGAAATTTTTATTTAAGGTATTGCGAAGGGCAGAGTTACAAGCTACACCACCGCCGACTAATTTTGGCAAATCTTGTCCTAATGATTTAAAAGAAATATCCAACGCGACTCTGAGTTTTCGACTAAGTGCCTCGACAATGGCGTATTGATATGAAGCACAGACATCTTCAATTTTAAAATCTTTATCTGGATGATCTTCAATAAAATTTCTTAAAGAAGTCTTCACACCTGAAAAACTTAGAGTGGCATCACCTGAATCAAGCATGGAAATTGGAAATTTATATTTTTTGAAATCGCCTAATACGGCCCGTTCGTCAATAATTTTTCCGGCCGGATAGCCAAGGCCTAAAAGTTTTCCACCTTTATCAAAAGCTTCTCCGGCCGCATCGTCAATGGAAGTTCCGATAACTTCAAAATCAATAGGGGAGCGAACTAATAAATATAAACTGTGCCCACCACTGACCAATAATCCTAAATAAGGATAATTCACCACGCTTGTTAAATGAATGGCCTCAATATGAGCATAAAGGTGATTAACTGAACAAATAGGAAGTTCGTATAATAGCGCAATTGTTTTGGCACAATTAATTCCGGTTAAAAGTGGACCTAAAAGTCCCGGATGAGTCGTGACGGCTATCAGGTCAATTTCAGAGATTTTTAAACCGGCCTCATCGAGTGCTGCTTCTAGGATTGGAGTGAGTTTTTCCAGGTGGTTTCGCGCGGCAATTTCAGGAACCACTCCTCCCCATTTTTGGAGAATTAATTCTTGGGAAAATGATTGATGGGCGAGTAAAACCGGCCTCTCCGATAAATCATCAGGATTACCTCTTAAAATGGCAATCGATGTATCATCGCAGCTGGTTTCTATTCCTAATATTAACTTTTCTTTCATTTGCAAAATTTTATTGTGTTTTTTGTCATGATACCTGATCCTATTTCGGTAAGCAAACATTCATAGTTCAAGGAGGACTCAAATGAAAAACATTATTATTGGTTTACTGGCCCTAGTTTCTGTAACTTCTACTTTTGCAGCAGATTCATCTTCAGGATGTGGAATGGGGTGGCAAGTTGCTCCTACGCAATCTCTAGTATCTTCATCAACAAGATCAATCGTTAATATGACTTTTTCAAACACGATTGCTATGACTCTTGGAACTTCTGGATGTGCAAGACACTCGATTGTAAAAAACGACGCAAAAGGAATCCATTTTGCCGAAGCTAATATGAATCAATTGGCCATCGATATGGCCCGCGGAAATGGGGAATTTGTATCTTCATTTGCTTCAGTTTTTGGTTGCCAAAATTCACGTGCATTTGGTTCAATGGTTCAAGCAAATTACGAAACTGTTCTTCCTTCAGCTAATACTTCTGGAGTTGAACTTTATAACAACGTAAAAGCTCAAATTAAAAATAATGCGATTCTTTCTTCTACTTGTACTCTTATCTAATTTTTTAATACCTGCCGATTCGTCGGCAGGTTCTCTTTATGAAAGTTTCACCCCTGTTCAAAAAAATTACTGGCTAAAACTTCTCCATTACCACCAAGGTAAATCCCGGGCCGATGGTGAAAATTTTTTTCTTTCTCCCGAAGGTAAAACAAATCCAGAAGCCGAACTATTGGCGACCATTGATTCTTTTAAAAATCAGAAGTCAGAGGCCGGATGGTTTAAGTATCATCCTCAATGTGTTTTTCGCGAACGCTTAAATTTTTTAAATCAGGCCGGTTTTTTAAAGGAAGTAGAACTTAAGAGTTGTGTGGAATTTGATGAATGGAAAAAAGGACTAAACACCGATTTTATCACTTTGATTTTTTCGTCTTCTTATCCTAATAATCCTTCATCTTTATTTGGTCATACTTTAATTCGGCTCAATCAAAAAAATAAAACAGGCGACCTGCTTGATTATGCTATCGCCTATTCGGCCATGCCCGAAAAAGAAGATTTAGGATTGATTTTTGCTTTTAAAGGGATGTTTGGTGGTTATAAAGGACTTTTGGAAGTCACTAAATATTACACCAAAGTTAATGAATACAATGATGGTGAATCGCGTGATTTAATTGAATACGATATAAATATGACGACTGATGAAGTTGATCGATTAATCAACCACCTGTGGGAAATTTATCAAACGACTTATTTTGATTACTTTTTTGCTGACGAAAATTGTTCAGCAGTATTAGTCGATATATTGGCCGTTCCTTTTAATCTGGATGATGTTAATTCTCATGATCGTTGGTATTATCTTCCGAGCGAAATGATTAAAAAATTTAGAAAAATCCCAGGGCGAATTAAAGCCGAACATTTTCGTGCAAGTTTAAAAAAGCAATTAGAAAAAAAATTAACCATGCTTAATACACAAGAATTAACTTCGGTTAAATCCTTGGCGCAAACAAAAGAATTTCCTGCAAATTATGACTCCATTCCAGTCTTAGATGGAGTTATCAGTTTATTAAATTTCACTCGCTACCGAACTAAAGATAAATTGAGTGCTGATGAAAAAGTAAATTTCCGAAAAGCACTTCTGAGACGTTCAGCACTGAGCCAGGGCGAAGAATCCATTCCAGAAGTTTATGAACAAAATAATCGACCGGATAAAGGTCATGAACCACAAAAGGTTTCATTTTTTGTCCGCACTGAAGAGTCTCACTCTCTTTTGGGAGTAGAATTTAAAGAAGGCTATCACGATTTAATGAGTAACGATTTAGGCTACGATCCATTTTCTCAATTTGATTTTTTCACAGGTAGTTTAATATATGATAAAAAATTAAATCGATTAAGTTATGATCAACTGACTTTTGTAAATCTTGTCTCGCTTCATCCTTATAAGTTTTATGATCCACAATTTTCCTGGTCTGCCAAAATAGTGGCCGATCGAATTTATGACTTAGATTGTGATTTATGCCACAAAATAAATGCCCGAGCATTTTTAGGCCCTACAATCAAGCCACTTAGTAATTTAGTCCTCTCTTTTTTAACCGGACCTTTTGGAGAAGTTTCACAACATTTAGATAAGGGTTATCGCTTGGGACTTGGATTCGAGGCCAGCTTGATGGCGCAACTTACGACAAAATTTAAAATAGGCTTAAGTGATGAACTACGTTTTTCGGCCATGGGAAAAATACAAAAAGACTATTATAATAACTTAAGCTTTAAACAATCTTATTTTCCTAGTATTAATAATGAATGGAGATTTGAAAGCTCAATGGTATCAAAGTATAGATCATTTTCTTTGAACACTTTAATCTTTCAATTAAATTATGGATTCTTTTTTTA
>JAURXW010000502.1 GCA_030654205.1 Bacteriovorax sp. | reverse complement strand
TGCAATGGTTTTCATCATGGTCGATATGAAAATTACGGGCATTTCAAATCGTGACTACATGGAGTCTTTTGCCAAATGGCCAAAAGAAGATAGTGACGTTGTTCGCGTAGAAGTTTTAGGCCAGCAATGGGCTTGGAATTTTCGCTATGCAGGAAAGGATGAAATTTTTAATACTGAAGACGACATTGTTACTTTAAATGATCTACGCCTTCCAACAGGTAAGAAAATTGTTTTTCAAGTAACAGCAAAAGACGTTATTCACTCTTTTTCACTACCTAACGCTCGAATTAAAACCGATGCAATGCCAGGTCGAATATCAAAGATGTGGACCGAGCTGACGAAGACAGGTGTGTACGATATTGTTTGTGCTCAAATATGCGGTACTTTCCATTATAGAATGCAAGCTCGTATGACAGTTTATTCACCTGAAGAATTTGATAAATGGCAAAACGAAATGAGCGATCGTACAAAATATGTAATGGAAAAAGACTCAGCTGACCTCTATTGGGGTTGGAAATGGTTAGAAAATAATTAAGATTAATTGTTAAATAAAAGTAAAAGATAAGCGAGGATACTCATGGCATTTTTTGAGCAACATATTCACGATGCACCAACAACATTTCTTTCGAAATATGTTATTTCATTCGATCATAAAGTTATTGGAAAACAATTTTTATGGTACGGAATTTTATTTCTTGGAATTGGTGGAATGATGGCGTTGATGATTCGCTGGACACTTGCTTTTCCTGGTGAACCATTTCCAGTTGTTGGTCATTTTTTATTTCCTAATACCAATGGAGTCGTTCCTCCTGATACCTACGCTATGCTTTTTACATTGCATGGAACAATCATGATTTTCTACGCCATTACTCCTATTTTAATTGGAGCCTTTGGAAATTTTTGTATTCCATTAATGATCGGTGCGCGCGACATGGTTTTCCCAACTTTAAACATGCTCTCGTTTTGGTTAGCAGTTTTATCAGCAGTTATTTTACTAGTTTCACTTTTTACTCCACTTGGAGGAGCTGCTGGGGGATGGGTTTCATATCCAACTTTATCAACCTTGATAGGCTCTCCTGGTATTGGCCAAACTCTATGGTGTTTAGCTATTTTTGTTTTAGGTGTTTCATCGACCATGGGTGCGATTAATTATATCGCTACAATCATTACTCTTCGCGCTCCAGGAATGGGCTATTTTGATATGCCACTTACTGTTTGGGGACTATGGTTGACGGCCGTTCTAAATGCACTATTTCTTCCAGTTCTCGGAGCTGGGGTTTTACTTTTAATATTTGACCGCGTTTTTGGAACAACTTTCTTTTTGGCTGGAGCAGCTGCGACAACAGGATCGGGAGATCCCGTATTATTTCAACACGTATTTTGGATTTTTGGTCACCCTGAAGTTTATATTTTAATTCTTCCAGCGTGGGGAATTGTTTCAGACTTACTAGCTTTCTTTTCTCGTAAGCCTGCCTTTGGTGCAAGAGCAACTGCTTTATCGATGACTTCAATAACTGTGCTTTCAACAGTTGTTTATGGTCACCATATGTACACGACTCAAATGAGTCCACTTCTTACTCAATCATTCATGATGCTAACTATGACAATCTCCATTCCTTCCGCGATCTTTTTTGCTAACTGGCTTGGTACTTTGTGGAAAGGTTCAATTAGATTCCAAACTCCGATGCTATTTTCGTTGGGTGTTGTTTTTGTTTTCGGTCTTGGCGGATTAACTGGTCTTTATTTGGCAACCGTTTCTACCGATCTCTACCTTCATGATACATACTTTGTTGTTGGGCATTTCCATTACACGATGGCCGCGTCCGTTTTATTAGGTGGTTTTGCCGCAACCTATTTTTGGTTCCCAAAAATGTTTGGTCGCATGCTTAATGAAACTCTAGGTAAAATCCATTTCTGGATTTCAATGGTAGGCCTTAACGGTGTCTTTATGGGAATGATGATAGTTGGTTATGCGGGTATGCATAGACGTATTTACAACCCATTTGTTTATGAATTTTTACAAAAATTAATTCCTCTCAATATGTTTATTACTTATTCAGCGATTTTTATGGGATTTGGACAACTTTTCTTCGTGGCCAATTTTGTTTATTCAATTTGGAAAGGCCCAAAAGCTACACAGAATCCTTGGGAAGTTGGAACTCTTGAATGGACAATTCCAAGCCCGGCACCTCATTATAATTTTGATGTAATTCCAGTTGTAAAATGTGGGCCACATGAAATGGGAAATCCAAACCTTAATGGACGCGATTTTCAGTATCAAACTGAAGAATTGGCATAAATAAAACGGCAGAAGTAATGACGAATTTAGCGACAAAAAATTTAAGTGAAAACGAAAAGGGAGAGGAGATTGTATCTTCTATCGGTATGATCGTGGCACTTGTATCTTTTGCAATGTTATTTGCAACTCTCATGATGGGATTTGCAATGTTTCGTTTCACTGCTCCTGTCTGGCCACCGGCCGGCATGGTTAAGCCTTCGCTCGTACTTCCCGGCTTAAGTACATTTTTTATTTTTTTAAGTTCAATTTCATTTATTTGGTTTGAAAAAAATATAGCTAATAAAAAAGGCTTAATCTTTACGATTATTCTCGGATTGGCTTTTATGTTTACGCAGTCTTTACTTTGGCATCAGTTAAAATCTGTTGGAGTGCTTACTTCTTCAGGAATTTATCCTTCTATCATTTATACATTTACTTGGATTCACGCAGCTCATATTGTCGTGGCCTTGGGTTTTTTGGTCTGGCTTCTTGTTGTTGTTCTTAAAGAAACAAATACTAAGGCATTACTGCGCGCTTCGAGTGTCGGTAAGTTTTGGCATTTTTTAGGAATTGTTTGGTTTATCATGTTTTTGACTATTTTTGTTTTATAAGAGGATATCTATGAAAGGTTTAAATTTTGTTTTAACCATTGCAGCTCTAACATCACTCGTATCATGTAGTGAGAGTTTTTTTAAAGAAGATAAGATCTTTGCCGGCGGAGTGTATGCCCCAGCGCAGGCCTTAAATGACGGTAAATCAACTTATACTGAATATTGTATGCCATGCCATGGAGTCAATGGGGATGGGATGGGAACTTCCGCAAAAGGTTTATCAGTTCCACCTAGAAATTTTAAACTTGGACAATATAAATTTGGTCGAGTTGTTTCTGGAGAGTTACCGCATGATGAAGATTTTTATAAAATTCTAAGAGAAGGTCTAACTGGAACCGCCATGCTTCCTTGGAAAGAATTAAGTGACAAACAAATGTTTAACCTTGTTCAGTATTTTAAAACTTTTGCTCCTGCAAAATGGGAAGGGGCTGATAAGAAACTCGGTGAAACAATTTTAATTACTAAAGACCCATACGGAGAAGCTCATAAAGAAAGTGCCATCCAAAGAGGTAAAGAAGTTTTTCACGCTGTAGCTCAATGTTGGACATGCCACCGGGCTTACGTAAGTCACGCCGAGTTCAGTGAAATAAATCAAAAAATAAATGGAAAACCTGTCACAGAATTTGATCCAGATATGTACCATATAAAACTTCAACCAAATGATTATGGCTACTCGTCTATGCCGCCGGAATTTACTTACGATTCAGTTCGTTCTGCCAAAACAGTAGAAGAACTTTATATTCGTCTAAATGCAGGAGTTGGCGGAGCTGCTATGCCGAGCTGGAAAGGCGTGCTTCAAGATGATGAAATATGGGCCGTTGCTCACTATGTAAAATCGTTAATGGATTTAAAAAATTCACCTGCTAGAAAGCAACTTTTAGAAGCAGCAAAATAAGAAAAAAATATGACAACGCAAGTGATGGAAGGATATTTAAGAGCAGACAATTGGTTTCAAAAAATCATGAGAATGAAAACATTCTGGTTTATTTTTTGGGCATTGTCGTTTACCTATCCAATTTATCGTTCAATGACCAGAACGCTTCCTCCTCCTCTTCCGATCTATTATACGGTTCCGGAATTTAGCCTAACAAACGAATTCAATAAGCCTTTTGGCTCAAAAGACCTTAAAGGAAAATTTTATATCGCAAATTTTATGTTCACTTCCTGCCCATCATCATGTCCGGCTTTAATGGACAAGATGGATATAATTCAAAAAAGAATAAGAGGCCTTGGAACTAAAGCAGCCATTGTAACTTTTACCGTTGATCCAAGCACTGATACACCAGAAGTTCTTTTTAAATACGCTCGAAAAAGAAATACCAACCCATATATTTGGAATTTTTTAACAGGAAAACAATCTGACCTGGAAAAAATTGTCATCGATGGCTTTAAGGTTCCAATGGGAACTAAAGAGGCCGTAACCAAAAAATTAGAAGATAAAACAATTACACTCATGGATATTGCTCACTCCGACAGAGTCGTACTGGTCGATGCTGAAGGAAAAATTAGAGGATATTATTCAACAGGAAAAGTGGAAATGGATAGATTGATGATAGATCTAGGCCTTCTGGTTAATAATAGTTTTTCTCCAAAAATAAACCAACCAAAAAAATAAAAAGGGGATTTTAAAATGAGCGAACATACTCACGTCCATAAAAGCCATACAACAGAATACGTAATTGTCTTCGTTGCTCTAACTTTATTAACTGGACTAGAATTAGCCATTCCAGGATTGGCCGTTGCCTATTACTTAAAAGCAATTTCTCTTGTAGGTCTTGCTTTTGGAAAAGCATTTATAGTAGCTTATTTTTACATGCACTTAAAAGAAGAAAAAGGTTGGTTGAAGTTTATAGCTGCACTACCAATATTAGCTGTTATGTTCGCTGTCGTATTAATCCTTGAATCATATTTTCGTTAAATATTTATCTCCATTGAAAATTGTTTTTTTCAATGGAGATATCAAAAAGAATCTCTAAAAATTAATTCTTAATATTCAAAGTTATTGAAATTATCCGATCACCTTTTGAAAGCTTAGGAAGAACTTCTAAACCATCTACCACTTGACCAAAAATAGTATTTTTTCCATCCAAATGCGAAAGTGTCGTAAGGCAAATATAGAATTGAGAATCCGCAGAGTTTTTATCCATTCCATGAGCTAGCGCAATTGTGCCCTTTATATGTTGAAGTTCATTAAACTCAGCTTTAAGTTTCGTGCCACTTCCACCATCTCCAGTTCCTGTTGGGTCACCTGTTTGAATAATAAAATTAGGAATAGCCCTATGAAAAACTAGGCCATCGTAAAATTTATTTTGAATCAATTGCATAATTCGAGCTGAGGTACGAGGAGCAGCTTTCGTATAAAAACGAAATACAATATCTCCATGGATTGTTTTAATCGTTGCCGATGTTGTTGAAAGCCCTCCAATATCAGTTTGAAGTTTATCGACTTCAATTTTCCCATTAATACTTGAAAGTAATACAGAGCTCGATTTATTGAACTCACATGAGGCTAGAAAAAGCATAAATATGAGAGACAAAAGTGTTAAAAATTTCATGAGACAACTTGATGTAAATAATTGTTATTAGATAAATTATAACCCAAAAATGAATATCAATTAAAAATAAAAAAATAAATATAATGAAAAATAGTGTTGACATATTATCGATGGTTGATTAAATTCCTCTTCACCTAAGAAATGAGAACTGATGCGAAACACGATTTCATATAGCAATATAAGATATTTGGGCGTGTAGCTCAGCTGGGAGAGCACCTGCCTTGCACGCAGGGGGTCGCAGGTTCGATCCCTGTCATGTCCACCAGTTTCTTGCTCTAGGTATTAGTAGTTCTTTAAAAATTAAATAAAGTTAAAAGATTTGGAGCCGCAAGGCTTCGATTCAAGATGAGAAAGGTCCCAAACAAAAAAACAATCTGACGTAAGTATTCTGTCACACCCGTAAGGGTTACATATCAAAAAGTTGGTGATAAAAGTCAGAGTTGATCAACGCGAGTTGACTCAATCAAAGAATACAAAAACATCCGTATAGTAGTTCGTCACTTTTAATTAAATTTAAATTTAAGAATTTTATATTGAAGCTTGGAGAGTTTGATCCTGGCTCAGAACGAACGCTGGCGGCGTGCCTAACACATGCAAGTCGAACGCGAAAGTCCTTCGGGATGAGTAAAGTGGCGCACGGGTGAGTAACACGTAGGTGACCTGCCTTTTAGAGGGGAATAACCAGAAGAAATTTTGGCTAATGCCGCATACGAAGTACAAATCTAAGAGTAGTACTTGAAAGGATGCCTCTGTATTTGCATTCACTAAAAGATGGGCCTGCGGTACATTAGCTAGTTGGTGGGGTAAAGGCCTACCAAGGCAACGATGTATATCCGGTCTGAGAGGATGATCGGACACACTGGAACTGAGACACGGTCCAGACTCCTACGGGAGGCAGCAGTGGGGAATATTGCGCAATGGGGGAAACCCTGACGCAGCAACGCCGCGTGAGTGAGGAAGGACTTAGGTCTGTAAAGCTCTGTTAATGTGGAAAAATGGTAGCTGGTCTAATAGGCCGGCTATTTGATGGTACACATAGAGGAAGCACCGGCTAACTTCGTGCCAGCAGCCGCGGTAATACGAAGGGTGCAAGCGTTGTTCGGATTTATTGGGCGTAAAGCGCGCGTAGGCGGACCTGTAAGTCAGATGTGAAATCTCGGGGCTCAACCTCGAAACTGCGTCTGAAACTGCAGGTCTAGAATCTTGGAGGGGGAAGGGGAATTTCGCATGTAGGGGTAAAATCCGTAGATATGCGAAGGAACACCAGAGGCGAAGGCGCCTTCCTGGACAAGTATTGACGCTGAGGCGCGAAAGCGTGGGGATCAAACAGGATTAGATACCCTGGTAGTCCACGCTGTAAACGATGAATACTAGGTATTGGAGGATTTGACCCCTACAGTGCCGTAGCTAACGCGTTAAGTATTCCGCCTGGGAAGTACGGTCGCAAGACTAAAACTCAAAGGAATAGACGGGGACTCGCACAAGCGGTGGAGCATGAGGTTTAATTCGA